>JAUVMS010000151.1 GCA_030600135.1 Hyphomicrobiales bacterium
AGAAGACATGATACGGGCAATGACCCTTGGTGCAGTCGTCGTTCTGGCTGCTGCAAACCTTACAACATCAGTATTCGCAAAGGATCTCACCATCGGGCTCGCATCAGAGCCAACGTCGATTGATCCACACTTTCACAATCTCGGCCCCAACAATGCCTTTGCCACGCATATCTTTGACCGTCTTGTGAAGACTGACGAGAAGCAGTCCCTCATCCCCGGTCTCGCGGTGTCGTGGAAGCCGTTGGACGATACCACCTGGGAGTTCAAGCTACGCAAGGGCGTGAAGTTCCATGACGGCTCGCCATTTACCGCGGACGACGTGATCTTCACCTTCGAGCGTGCGCCAAACGTGCCCAACAGCCCTTCGAGTTATGCCACGTACATCAAGGGCAAGACGGTCGAGAAAATTGACGACCACACGGTGCACATCAAGACCAAACGGCCTTACCCGTTGATGCCGAACGATATGTCCACATTCCCAATTGTCTCCAAGAAGAGCGGAGCGGGCGCCAAGACCGAGGACTTTAACTCCGGCAAGGCGGCCATCGGCACCGGGCCCTACAAGTTCGTGGAATACGTGCCGGGCGATCGCATCGTCATTACCCGCAACGACGACTATTGGGGCGACAAGGCGAAATGGGACAAAGTCACGTTCAAACCGATCAAGTCCGGACCGTCCCGTGTCGCGGCCCTGCTTGCCGGCGATGTCGACGTCATCGAAAGTGTGCCCACGACCGACATCGAGCGCCTGAAAAACGAGCCCAAGGTCCAGCTGTCCCAGGGCATTTCCAACCGCGTCATCTATCTCCATCTCGATCATGACCGCGATGCCTCGCCATTCGTGAAGGCAAAGGATGGCAGCAACATCAAAAACCCGCTCAAGGATCCACGCGTACGCCTGGCGATTTCCAAGGCGATCAACCGCGATGCCATTGTCGAGCGCGTGATGGAGGACGTCGCGATCAAGGCTGGCCAGCTGCTGCCGGAGGGTTTTTTCGGCGTATCACCGAAATTGGCACCGTTGGAGCACGATCCCAATGCTGCGAAGAAGTTGCTGACCGATGCCGGCTTGGCCAATGGATTCAGCATAACAATCCATGGCCCAAACGATCGCTACATCAATGACGCCAAGATCGCTGAGGCTGTCGCACAGATGCTGACCCGCATCGGCATCAAAACCGCGGTCGAGACCATGCCCCGCTCGGTCTATTTCAAGCGTGCCTCGCGCGGAGGACCGGACAAGACACCGGAGTTCAGCTTCATTCTGGTGGGCTGGGGCGCAGGGTCCGGTGAGGCGTCTTCACCGCTGAAGTCGCTCATCCATACCTATGACAAGTCCCGCGGCTTTGGCGCTTCAAATCGCGGTCGCTACTCCAATGCCGAGATCGACAAGCTGATCGAGGATGCGCTTGCCACAGTCGATGACGCCAAGCGCCAAAAGTTGTTGGCCAAGGCGACCGAAATGGCGATCGCCGATGTCGCGATTATTCCGCTCCACTATCAGGTCAACACCTGGGCCGCCAAGAAGGGGCTCAAGTACAAGGCCCGAACGGACGAGCGAACCGTCGCCATGGGCGTCACCGAATAGGAGCCAATCTGTCGGCCGGTTGTACCCTCTGCCGCCGGCCGATCGGTATCATTAATGGAGCACTGGCATGACGGCCTTCGTGATCCGGCGCTTGCTGCAAAGCGCGGTGGTCGTGTTCGTGATGTCGCTCATCGTCTTCTTCGGCGTCAATGTTGTCGGCGACCCGGTCGACATGCTGATCAATCCCGAGGCCGATCAAGAAGACATCGAACGCGCCATTCGCGCGCTCGGTCTCGATAGGCCGATCGGCGAGCAGTACTTCTATTTCGTGAAGGGCGCTCTCTCCGGCGATTTTGGCCGCTCTTTCATTTTTGGCGAGCCGGCCCTAAAGCTCGTGCTCCAGCGCATGCCGGCAACCTTTGAGCTGGCTTTCACGGCACTCGTCATGGCGATCGTGTTCGGCATTCCGCTCGGTCTCTATGCCGGGCTGAGACCCAATGCGTTGAGCTCAAAGACCATCATGGCGGGGTCGATACTGGGCTTCAGCCTGCCGACATTCTGGGTCGGGCTGATGCTCATCATGGTATTCGCCGTCATGCTGGGTTGGCTACCAGCCACCGGGCGCGGGGAGGTCGCAACCATCCTCGGAATATCCTCCAGCCTGTTCACCCTAGACGGCTTGAGCCATATTCTCTTGCCCGCCTTCAATCTGGCGCTCCTGAAAATCTCCCTGGTTATCCGCCTTACGAGGGCTGGCACCCGAGAGGCCATATACCAGGACTACATCAAGTTCGCCCGTGCCAAGGGGTTGAGCGAAAACCGCATCATTTTCGTCCACCTACTCAAGAACATTCTGATACCCGTGGTAACGGTTCTCGGGCTCGAATTCGGCAATCTCGTCGCCTTTTCGGTCGTCACCGAAACGATCTTTGCCTGGCCCGGCATGGGCAAGCTGCTGATCGATTCCATTCAGCAGCTCGATCGCCCGGTCATCGTCGCCTATCTCATCGTCATTGTCCTCCTTTTCGTGTTGATCAACCTCATTGTCGACGTTCTTTATTCGGTGCTTGATCCCCGCGTTCGCATTGGCGAGAGCCAGACATGACCACGACCGCCAATCAGGATCCCGAAATCGCTCCAACGGAGCTCGCCGGCCAGTTCCAATCCCCTTTTCGCCGCTTCGTTTCCGATTTCTTCGAAAGCTGGGTAGCGACCGTTGCCTTCGCGCTTTTCCTCGTCATTGTTTTCGGCGCGCTGTTTGCCCCGCTCATCAGCCCCCAAGATCCTTACGACCTCGCCCAAGTCGACGTCATGGAGAGCCGCCTTCCACCTGGCTCAATGAGCTATCAGGGCTACACATTCCTATTGGGAACGGACGGGGCCGGCCGCGATCTATTCAGCGCAATCCTCTATGGCCTCAGGATATCGCTTTCCGTCGGCGTCGTGAGCGGCATCATCGCCATGATCATCGGCTCGTCGGTGGGTCTCACGGCCGCCTACTGCGGCGGGCGCGTCGAGGCCCTCATCATGCGCATTGTGGATTTGCAGCTCTCGTTTCCGGCGATCCTCATCGCACTCATGCTGCTCGCCGTTTTCGGCAAGGGCGTCGACAAGATCATGATCGCGCTGGTGACCGTGCAGTGGGCCTACTACGCTCGAACCGTGCGCAGCACGGCAATCGTCGAACGGCAAAAGGAATATGTCGAGGCCGCGCGCTGCCTCGGTCTTTCCCACAAGCGCGTTTTGTTCCACCATATACTACCCAACTGCCTCGCGCCCCTCATCGTCGTCGTCACCGTGCAGACCGCCCACGCCATCGCGCTTGAGGCGACCTTATCGTTCCTCGGTGTCGGCTTGCCGCAGACGGAACCCTCCCTCGGCTTGCTGATCTCAAACGGGTTCGAATACATGCTGAGCGGCAGATATTGGATCAGCTTCTTTCCCGGTATCGCGCTCTTGCTCACCATCGTCTCAATCAATCTCGTCGGCGATCAACTGCGCGACGTCCTCAATCCGAGGCTGCAGCGATGACGGACCAAGTACCAACGCTGGAGGTTGTCGATCTGGCAACCCATTTTTTCACCAAGGCCGGTATCGTCAAGGCCGTCGACGGCGTCAGCTTCAGTGTCGGTGCAGGCGAGGTCGTCGGCCTGGTTGGTGAGTCGGGATCCGGCAAGACCGTGACGGGATTTTCAATCGTCGGGCTCGTCGATCCGCCGGGCAAAGTCGTTTCGGGCTCCATTCGGCTCAAGGGCGAGGATCTCGTTCACGCCAACGCCGAGCGATTGCGTGAGATCCGCGGCAACCAGGTCGCAATGATTTTCCAGGATCCCATGATGACACTCAATCCGGTGCTGCGCATCGATACGCAGATGATCGAAGCGGTCCGCGCCCACCGCGAGCTCAACCGAGCCGCGGCGCGAGAGATCGCCCGCAACGCCCTCGGTCAGGTGGGCATTCCATCACCGAACGAGCGGCTTAAGGCCTACCCCCATCAACTCTCGGGCGGCATGCGCCAGCGGGTCGCAATCGCCATCGCGTTCGTGAACAAGCCCGATCTCATCATCGCCGACGAACCGACAACCGCGCTTGATGTCACCATCCAAGCTCAAATCATCCACGAGGCGCAAACGCTCTGCCGGCAAACAGGTACGGCCCTGATTTGGATCACCCACGACTTGGCCGTCGTCGCCGGTCTTGCCGACCGCATTTGCGTCATGTATGCGGGCCGCATCGTCGAGGCGGGTCCGTCGGATGACGTGCTCGACCGGCCCATGCATCCCTACACCGCCGGCCTCATAGGTTCGGTACCAACCCACAACAAGCGCGGTGAACGCTTGCGGCAGATCCCCGGGATGACGCCCTCATTGCTCAACCTTCCGCCGGGATGCGCGTTTCGCAGCCGCTGTGCGAACGCCCAGAGCAACTGCCAACAAACGCCGGATGAAACAACGCCGTTTGATGGCCGCCGGCTGCGCTGCCATCACCCTATGACTGCAATCGAGCGTCAGCCATGACCGCGATGATCGAGACCCACGACCTCTCTAAGGACTTCGTCAAAAAGCTTGATTTTGCGGGCAAGATCGCCACCCACCTCGGCGCTGATCTGCACGAGCAGGTGGTCCGTGCCGTCGACAGGGTTCATCTTGGGGTGGAAAAAGGAGAGGTGGTCGGTCTTGTCGGAGAGTCGGGCTGCGGGAAATCGACACTCGGTCGCATGGTTGCGGGCATCTTGGCGCCCACATTGGGGCACGTGCTCTTCAACGGCGAGGACTACGCCGAGCTCAGCGGACCGCAAGCAAGGCGGGCCCAACTCGCCGTCCAGATGATCTTTCAAGACCCCTATGCCTCTCTCAATCCGCGCCACCGCGTCGAGACCATTGTTGGCGAAGCGCCGCTCGTCCATGGCCTTGCAAGCAAGAGCGGCCTTGCCGACTATGTCGACGATATTCTGAAGCGCGTCGGTCTCGATCCGGAGTGCAAACGGCGCTACCCACACCAGTTTTCCGGCGGCCAACGCCAGAGGCTCGGCATTGCCCGCGCGCTCGCCGTCAAACCGGACTTCCTGGTCTGCGACGAGGCGATCGCCGCGCTCGATGTTTCGATCCAGGCCCAGGTCTTGAACCTTTTCATGGATTTGCGCGAGGAGTTCGATCTCACCTACCTTTTCATCAGCCACGATCTCAGCGTGGTCGAGCATATCTCCGATCGCGTCGTCATCATGTATCTCGGTCGCGTTGTCGAGGTGGCGCCAACCGAGGTGCTATTCGAGCAACCCAATCACCCCTATGCAGCCGCACTGCTTGCAGAAATCCCGCGTCTCGATCAGCGCAAGCGGCAATTCAAACCAATCGAGGGTGAGATCCCCTCTCCCATCCACCCACCAAGCGGATGCCATTTTCATCCTCGCTGCCCGCACGCCTTTGCACGCTGTCAAAGCGAGGTCCCGGCGCTCCAGAAAATTGCCCCCGGTCGCTATGCCGCCTGTCATCTGAACGACGAGCCAACACCCAAGAACGAGTGAGAGACCATCATGCACACGCCCTCGCCAGAAGAAATTCTCTCCGGGATCCGCGAATGGGTCGAGGTTGAGAGCCAGACTGCAAATGTCGCCGGCGTCAATCGCATGATGGACATCGTGCAGGCCAACTATGACGGTATCGGCGCAACGACGGAGCGAATTCCCGGCACGGACGGCCGTGGCGACCATCTCTCGGTCGCGTCACCCTGGGGTGGAGAAGAAAAAGGCATTCTCGTTCTTTCCCGCCTCGACACGGTGCATCCGACAGGCACGCTCGAGACGTTGCCTTATCGCATTGACGGCGACAAAGCCTACGGTCCCGGCATCTACGACATGAAGGGCGGCGCCTACCTTGCATGGGTTGCCTACCGCGCGATCGTCGAAGCAGGCCGCACGACACCGCTGCCCATCCGTTTCCTCTACGTCTCGGACGAAGAAGTGGGCAGCCCAACCTCGCGCCGCCACATCGAGGCCGCAGGTGAGTGCGCAAAATTTGTGCTGGTGACCGAGCCGGCCCGTGACGGCGGCAAAATTGTCGTCGGCCGACAAGGTTCTGCCCGGTTTCGTATGACCACGCATGGACGGCCTGCCCACTCAGGCGGGCGTCACAGCTACGGGCGGAGCGCGATTCTCGAGATGGCCCGCCAAATCGTCGCCATCGAGGCACGGACGGACTATGACCGTAAAATCACCACCAACGTCGGCCTCATCGACGGTGGCAGTGCTGTCAATACAATCCCGGAACATTGTCGCGCCCAACTCGACATTCGCTTCAACGATCTGGCTGTCGGCCAGGAGATGGTCGCCTGGTTGATGGAGCGAAAATCCTACGACGACGACGTTACCCTAAAGGTCGAAGGCGGCATCACCAGACCACCCTTCGACCGCACGCCAGCGATCGACAGCTTATTCTCCCACGCAAAGGGGCTCGCTGCCGAGATTGGTTTCGAGTTGGTCGGCACATGGACGGGCGGGGGCAGCGACGCCTGTTTCGTGGCCGATCGAGTCCCGCTTCTAGACGGCCTGGGTGTCGACGGCGCCGGCGCCCATACGCTCGAGGAACACGTGTTTATCTCCTCCCTCGTCCCACGCATGCTGTTGTTGCGCAAACTCTTCGAGACACTGTCATGAACGCCATGACGAGCCGAATGCACCAGGTGATGGCCGTCCCGCCCGCAAACTGACCGCGTTCTAACCCGACGGTGAAGATGCCCCCTCCTGCAGTGCCTTAAAGCGTTCGGCATTGGGGCAAAAGGCTTCATATCCACCAATATCCGCCTCGTGATCAGCGAGCCAGAGACGGCATTCTCCACGCCGCTTACACTGTGCGCACGCACGTACGATGTCGACACGCATCCACGGACTCTTTGCGATGTGACCAGGGTCCACCCCCAGTCGACGCGACATCGCCTCGACGCGCTCATGGGTATCCGCCGCGCCCGCGGCGATACATGACGCATCATTGCGGCTCAGTCCAATATCCCTAAGCTCGCGCGCATCGAAAGAGGCCACTTCGCGCATTGCACGTAAGCGCTTCAACTGATTGCCCAACAACCGACGGGCACGCAACACAGTACTCTCGAGAGACACCATGAGATCAACTCCACCACGGCCAGCAAACGCACTTTTGCCATCTGCCGCTACTTCCGCGCATTGATCCAAATCAAATACGCTGCAATTTCGAGCGTCGCGTCGGGCCGATGACCCACGCACGCCCTGCAGCCGGTGCCCGACATCTGTCTTGGACGATATCCCTTGAGCCCTCGATGCAACGCAACCGCAATGCGCGCCGACGATCCGCGGCGACCCGCCATTGCACGGCCAACTAGGAACCGGCCATACTGGCCCGGGTCTGCTTTTCGAAGGTTTTGATTAATACGAAGTGGCACCCGCAAACCTCGGCATGCTGGCATTGAGCACAGCGGCTCATCCTGGTACCGCCGTAATTTTCGGCATGAAGTTCATAGCAACTCAAACAACGATCGGGATAGAACTCGCCCGGAAAGACTTCGATCTCAGTGCCAGTCACCTGGGTCATGTCGGCGCTCCG
>JAUVMS010000162.1 GCA_030600135.1 Hyphomicrobiales bacterium
AGCAGATAGATCCAGTAACTCAGCATGTTTACGTAGGGGAAAACCATGTCGCGGGCGCCGACCATCAGCGGGATGAGGTAATTGCCGAAACCGCCCAAGAACAGCGCGGTGAGCAGATAGATAACCATGATCATGCCGTGCATGGTGATGAATTGGTAGTAGTCGCTTGCCTCGATAAAGGAGAATGTGTCTGGGAACCCGAGCTGCAGCCGCATCAACCACGACAGCACCAAAGCCACCAACCCAATAGCGATTGCCGTGAACGAGTACTGTATGGCAATGACTTTGGCGTCCTGGCAAAAGACGTACTTTGTTACCCAGCTTTTCGCATGGTAAAGCTCTACATCTTCGACTTCGGCGAGTGCGACGTCGTCGACCACGTCCGGGCTGATATCGACCATCTGGAAGCCCTCTTTGCGCTATTCTCGTTCAGTTCTACTGGTTTGAGTCTGATTGTGCTGATTATTTTTCCCCAGAACCCGCCTCTCCGGTGTTTAAGGCCAGATCTAATTCATCACTTGTGTCGTTCCTGGCCTGATCCATCGACTGCTTGAACGTCTGCTGCTCTTGCAACCAGGCCTGATAGTCACTCTCCTCATCCACCACAACCGCACCACGCATGCCATGGTGCCCAATGCCGCATAATTCAGCACAGAGCACTTCGAATGTCCCGGTCCTGGTAGGGATAAACCAAAAATAGGTGACCGAACCTGGCACCATATCCATTTTGGCCCGGAACTGGGGCACATAAAAGTCGTGCAGAACGTCTATGGATCGGAGCAACATCTTGACCGGCCGATTGAGCAGCAGATGCAAGTCATCTGCTTCGACCACGACATCGTCTTGCCCTTTGGTATCGTTCGGATTTAAACCCAGCGGGTTTCCGTCCGCGACGTTGCGGGTATCGGAAGTGCCCAGCACACCGTCCCGGCCGGGGAGGCGGTAGCTCCACTGCCACTGCTGGCCCACGACTTCAATCTCCATTGTCCCTTTCGGGACCGTGACGAATTGGTTCCATACGAACAAGCCGGGAGACAACATGGCCGCGACCCCCAGCGCGGTCAAAATGGTGAGCCACCACTCCAGCTTCTTGTTCTCCGGCTCGTACGCCGCACGTCGTCCCTCCTCGTGGCCGTAGCGCCATACGCAATAGGCCATAAACAAAATGATGGCGACGAAAGCGACCCCGGTGATCCAGAATGTGATGAGGATCGTGTCGTCGATGTAGCTCCAATTCGAGGCAATAGGCGTCCACCACCACGGGCTCAGGAAGTGAAATAGTACAGAGCCAACGGCGACTAGAGCCAATACGACTGCTACAACTTTCCTAAATGCGGGCATGAATTCGACGGCCTTTGTCCCTTTGGGCGATCGAACCTATCTTAATGAAACTGTTTTGTTGGGTCTAGGCGCTGGGTCAATCCACGAATACTTGCAAAGAATTGTCATATTCGAGACGAGTTCGCCGCTCGAATTCAGGGTAGAGACGATGTCGGCGATTGTGGTCGATTGTTCAATCGTGGGCTGTCGGGAGAGAGTGCTCGGTTGCGCCTAAAACGCCTTCCGGCTTGAATCGCCGAAAACTTACCCGTTAGGAGCGTGGCGCGCTCTGGCGTTGTTTCGCCCTCCACTTCGCTGGAGTGCATGCTGTGTTCCATCACTGTGATGAATGCGACTTCGACCTGGGGATCTGCCACAACCGAAGAATACGCGACGAAACGTCGCAAATCCTCTCAACCATCTTCAATAATATTTGGCTAAAGACCAAGATTTGCTGTCCGACCGATAACGCGATACCGCTAACGGCAAGGTCTGAAGGCAGAAGCTCCCAATTAGCATCGTATATGACTGGTCGTCGCGGGGTCGAAGACGGGAAGGCAATCCTGGGGACAGCATTCTGTTTGTAGGACATGGATATTCCGCACCGCCGACACGCCGCTGGCTGGCGTCACACCCGGTCACGCCCAGGTTCAGCACGACCCAGAAGATATAGCCAGAGATGAGAACAGCGACAGCGAGAAGCTCGGCCAACCGGTATTGACCCATGTCGGCAAGGTCTACCAGTCGAGGGTGCCCTGAACCGCCCCAAGCACGAACATAAGCGCGAGCTTCGGCATCAACGGCGCGACAATCCGGCCGCCCACCCAGAATTGGAGGCAGAGAACCAAGACGGCGAAGCAGATCATCCGGCCTAAAAAGCGGTGCGCCCATTCCCACCAAAAGGTCGTCTTGAATGCAGCTAGATTCATGCCTGTGCTGACGTGCGCGTGTTCGGGTTCCTGCTGATATTTTCAAAACACGCCTTGCCAGTCGGTGCCGAACACAGCGAGGCGCGAGAGCCACTTCAGGACTAGTTAAGACGTCTAATCTCGGCAGCGTCCTATATTGTAATCTCTCTCAGAGCGTGCGTGAAGATTATTGAAGTCGACGAACTATTGAAATCCCTGGGCCGTCGGACGGTGGTCTGTGCAGACCGGGGGCCTCTCTCGACGCACGAATCGACCCCATGCCAATGTTATCAGCAAAGCGTCCCGATAAAGGGGCAGACCGTGATCGCGCGTGCCGGCTTTCTCGCCCAACGCTGCCCATTGCACTAGCTTCCTCTGCAAAGTGGCAAAAGCCACCCGGGGCAGCTGCATCCATATGCTGTTCTGTGCAATAGGTGACCGTTGATCTGATGGTAAATACGTTGAAACTGATGACAGAAGTTTTCAAACTGCGCATCGGTGCGGCCATCACATTATGCACGATCGCTGGCGCGGCGATTACACCGGGTGCGCGCCTGTCGTCATGGAAACTTTCGGTTCTCGTCTTTGCGGTGTTTCTGTCTTCAGCCAGCGCCGGCGCATTTAATCAAATTGCAGAACGCGATTTGGACGCCCGGATGTCGTGTACACGTAACCGGCCTTTTGTCACGGGTGAGTTCCGGGCTAGCGGGCATTGGCTTGTCGGCATTGGATTAATTCTCGCCGTTTCGGTCGGTAGCGCGGCCTGGGTCTTGAATGCCCATGTTGCCCTGTATGTATTTCTGGGGGCATTTGTCTATGGCATCGTTTACACCGTCTGGCTCAAGCAACGCAGCATTTGGAATATTGTGATCGGCGGTTTGGCCGGCAGCTTTGCCGTGCTTGCGGGCACTGCGGCAATTTCGCCTGATCTCGCATCGGCGCCGATTATTCTCGCAATTGTACTTTTTCTGTGGACACCACTCTTTTGTGGCGCTTGCCGTCCAAAAGCCAACCCAAGCGTGCGCCAACGCTCCTTGCCAGCGCTCAATTTCCGCTCGCATCGCGATCTCACCGAGTTTTTCAACAGCTTGCTAGAGCAGCGAAACCACCATGCAAATCAAAAAGCAGAAAACTGACAGTTTGGTCACTTCGTTTTGCTAGCGGTATCGTTTTTTCCGCAACCGGCATTGCCGGCCTCGTCTTCCTACAAATCGTCCTTGGCGCCTTTGTTGCCGGTCTGTATGCGGGACTGGCCCACAATTCCTGGCCGCTAATTAGTTCCCCGCGAACAAGGCCTACGGAAGGACGATCAGTGACTGCCGAGAAGATTAGCACATTCGGCGTGACCACCACCTCACCCCGACGCGCAAGGTCCCGAGAATATGTTCAGTGGTGAGGCGACAAAGATCGGCTGGCAGTGTATACTTGTTTACACTTCAGGTTCCGGCTCGACGCGACCAGCGGACAGAACGTGCTCTCTGTGTCGCTCTTGGCGTCGCGGCCGCTTGGACCGGCGCTGCAGGACGCACGATCGTGGCGAATAAAAACTGGATGGCCGATGCAGACGCGAGGCCCGCTCGACCGATTATCCGCAAGATCGGTTCGGCTGACCTCAGAGACGCTTTGGCGAACGGCATAGATGATTTCAAAGCGAAGCCGAGTCACATCGTTCTCCTTGTTATTATATATCCCATCATTGGTTTCTTTTTGATCAGACTTTCGGCCGGGTACGATGTGTTACCGCTAGTTTTCCCACTCTTTGCCGGGTTCGCTCTGATCGGCCCCTTGGCCGCAGTTGGTTTGTACGAGCTGAGCCGGCGTCGCGAGCAAGGCTTGGATTTCTCTTGGTGGCACGCTTTCGATCCGTTCCGATCGCCATCCATCGGCGCCATTATGGCGCTCGGTATCGTGCAGTTGGCGCTCTATTTTGCCTGGCTAAGCGTAGCGCTGGCCGTCTACCAGCTAACCTTCGGCAACGCGGAACCGGAATCGATTGCTGAGTTCGCCCGTCAAGTTTTCACGACGCCCTCCGGATGGGCACTCATAGTCGTGGGCTGCGGCATTGGTTTCCTATTCGCCGTCGTGGTTTTGGCCGTCAGCGTGGTCTCCTTTCCGCTGCTTTTGGACCGGGATGTCGGCGCTGTAGTGGCGCTTCAGACATCGGTAAAATCGGTTCTCGCAAACCCAATTACGATGGCGAAGTGGGGCCTTATCGTTGCCGGTGCCCTGGTGATTGGGTGCCTGCCCTTTTTCTTTGGCCTCGCGGTTGTGATGCCGGTGCTCGGCCATGCGACCTGGCATCTCTATCGGAAAGTCGTGGAGCCCTGACGTGCCCGATGCATCCTAGGCCATAGACCAATAGAATTGTAGCCAAACGCGGATTGCCACGAGTTTGACCATTGCCATGTAATTTTCGGTTCCCTGGCTTTGGGTCGATACTGGTGAAAGGCATTGTCACTTGCGCTGAGTCGAAAAACCGACCATTTGATCGTAGCTTTTACATTTCAAGGTACGAGCGCAAATAGTTTTCGCCGTTCACGCCGCCGTCTACAATCTCGACAACGTCCAGCCATCTCATCTCACGCCGAACGCCCAAGCAATTCCGATCCGACGCAGTTGACATTTGGCGTCAAATCTCCGCGACCACGACTAATTGCGACACCCAGAAATCCGAGGCACTGAATACGCCCCGCTAAAGCATTAGCAACACACCCACCAATCCCAACAAGAGGATAACAAACCCGATTATCCCCGCTACCGTTCCTACGTGTTTTAGTTGAAAGTCTTCTGCCATCACTACCGGAACCCATCTATATTCGGCTTCAGGATTTTGCTTATCGTCTCTAACGAAAACACAACCAAACGCCAAAAACCTTTGTCTGGACTGCAGGCCCCAATGGCGTCATCGAAAAGGTTAATCGTGGGGAAACAAACTTTGGAGCCAATCCACTAGCATAAACGAAATTCCAGCAAACCAACACCCCTAGCCCGATTCATTCGCGTCACGGTGTGCAATGTCAGCCGAGTTAACGATGGTGGGGTGCTGAACTCGTTTGGGACGCGTTTGGGGCTGATGTTGGTCCGGCTCGTTGCGGCGATTTGTGCCGCGAGTGTCACGGCATCGCCGCTGAATTGGAGCCGGTAAACAGGGCAAGCATAGGCGCGTACGGATAGCTGGCCGGGTACGCGATCTTGATCCAGCTTTTCATCTCCTGGACGCGGACTGCGATCCTCGCGAATGCCCTCCGGATCGCCTCGAAGGTCGCTGCACGCCAGATCGACCGGCATGGTGGTGCGCTCCGGATGCCATGCAAAAGTCGGTAAGGGCCGACATGGAGAAGAGCCGAAACTGCTCGGCTTGCCAGCGATCGCAGGCGGTCTTCTCGGCGCACGAGTGTAGAGCTTCAAGTCCTTGATCAAGTTCTCCATACGCCCGCGTGCACAATAGACCTTGTCGTAAAGCGTTGTTCCCCGACCGTTGAGGCTGGTGACCACGAAACGCGCATCTGAGCCGAGCGCCGTCGCAGCGACACGCAAAATGACGGAGCTGTTCCAACGAGCGCTCAAGCGTCTCGGCGGGTCACCGAGAACGCATGGAGCGCAACAAAATGAGTATGGAGGCGCTCCCTTGGACTAGACGCGTCGCGGTCCCATGGCGAGGCTTGGAAGTTGCCTTAGTCTTGGTAGCGCTCATGGGCAATCACGGGCCCTACTTTTCCTCTTCGCGATCAGGCGGCTCCTCGCGGGAAGACGGGAAAAAGAGCGAAGCCGGAAACTCTGCGCCATAGCGGTGTCCTTTCGGCCGGGGACGATATTCCGGTCGAGGGCTCAAGTCCGGCTCAACGACCTTGCGATAAAGATGCCAGGTCGCGTGCCCAAGCACGGGCATTACCACTGCGAGACCAAAGAAAAATGGAAGAGAGCCAATCACCAGCCCGAAGGCGACAATCAGTCCCCAGAGCGCCATTGTTACCGGGTTCTTGAGCACCGCTTTCACAGAGGTGAGAATCGCAATTGCGGCCCCAACGTTGCGATCGAGCAGCAGGGGAAACGACACAACGCTTAGTGAAAGTGCCAGGACGGCGAATATGAAACCAACGGCGTTGCCAAGGATGATGAGGTTGTGGCCTTGCGGCGTCGTAAGCACCTTGAGGGCAAAAGCAGTCAGCGAAGTGGGTTCCGCATAACCGAAATTCGCGACATAGATCGAGTGGGCAATCGCAATCCAAACAACGAAGAGGGTCAGCAGCAGAAGTCCGACAGCTCCAATCGCTGGCAAGGAAGGCGAATGAAAGACGTCGAAGGCATGCTTCCAGGACGTGTCCATCCCGAGCTCACGTCGTCGGCTCAACTCGTAAAGACCAATCGCTGCGATGGGACCGACCAGAGCAAATCCAGCGGCAAGCGGATATAGAAGCGGAATGAGTTGATATCCAAAAGTCGCGCGAAAGAGCAAGATACCAACAATGGGATAGAGCAGGACAAGGAAAATGACATGCGTCGGCATCTCCCGGAAGTCGTCTAAACCCTTCGCCAACACATCCTTCAAATCTGCCGGCGCGATCGAACAAACCACGGGCAATTCACCCGTAGATTCCGTCGGTGTGATGATATCGTCGTGCGGCATGGCCGGTACTCCTGATCTCGCACGATCAAGGGGTCACGGCTCCACAAGCTGCAATGCGTCCAAATTGACCGCGGTCACGTGATGCCGCTACCCGCAAGGTCATTTAGCGTAGCGCACGGGCCGGAGATTGTCTTCCAAAAACGTGTCAAATGTGGTTGTGCCTCAGGTGCGGATAGCGCAAGGCAACCACTGCAATGCACTTAGCCAAGGCGCCCAATCCGTTGGTTTCTGTCAAGTGTGGGCGGATTATCATTCGGCGACACATGAACCCAGCAAGATCCTGCCTCATGTCGTTCCGGCACCGGGCGCGCTCCGCGCGACGGGCCTCCATCCCAATCGTTTGACGGGTCCTGCACTACCCTCGCACTATGCTGCCCAAAGTCTTGGCGCCTTCAATTGTGTCGCGAAGTCCGATTTTGTTGGTGCCGGATTCGGGGAAGAAAACGTCATGACAACACAACGGCCAACGAGCCCTCGTCGCTCGATCCCCCATCATCAGTGGGTGGGG
>JAUVMS010000348.1 GCA_030600135.1 Hyphomicrobiales bacterium
AGATAGCAGTCAAATTGTTATCCTTGCACTTGCAACGATCTTGGCCGAATTTCGTCCGTTGTCGTCGCGAGCATTTGTCCTAACGTGATCCATGGAAAGCCGCGAGCGTATTTCAGGCGAAATTAATTCAACGAATTGGAACTAAAGCCCGAGAGCTATGGGACCACTCCAGTTGATACGGTTTTCCGCACTCACGGATTTTGAATTACCATATTATGTAATGAATGTGCAAACAAAAAGGTAAGTCATGTCCACAATTTCCCTACCGGAACCTGATAGATCGGTTCTCGATCGTCAATCTCAGATTGTCAAAGCTCTGCGGGATATTGTAGATCGAGACGCCGTAATAGATGACGAAGACGGTCGAAGAGTTTTCGACACTGATGCTTTGACTGCATATCGTCGTTTGCCGCTCGCAGTTGTTCTTCCGAGTACAACGGACGAGGTCTGCCAAATTTTACGCTATTGCCTCGAGAACGGCGTAAAGATTGTGGCCCGTGGAGCTGGTACGTCGCTCGCCGGTGGCGCCTTGCCGGCTGAGGACGCCGTCGTCGTCGGCGTCTCGAAAATGAACCGGGTCCTGGAAATCGACTACGACAATCGCACCGCGCGCGTGCAGACGGGAATCACCAATCTGCAGATCTCCAATGCAGTCCAGGGCGATGGCTACTTTTATGCGCCCGATCCCTCGAGCCAACTCGCCTGCACGCTTGCCGGCAATATCGCCATGAATTCAGGCGGGGCGCACTGCCTCAAGTATGGCGTGACAACCAACAACGTACTTGGTCTAAAGCTGGTACTTATGAACGGTGAGGTGGTCGAAGTCGGGGGACCACACCTTGATTCGCCTGGCTACGATCTGCTCGGCCTTACCATCGGCTCGGAGGGCCAATTCGGCATTGTGACGGAAGCAACTGTCCGAATTCTGCGCGCTGCCGAGGGGGCCCGACCTATGCTCATCGGCTTTCAGTCGAGCGAGGCGGCCGGTGCCTGTGTTTCTGGCATCATTGCGTCGGGCATCATTCCGGTTGCGATCGAATTCATGGACAAACCCGCAATACACGTTTGTGAGGAATTCGCGGGCGCTGGCTATCCGCTGGACGTTGAGGCGTTGCTCATTGTCGAGGTAGAGGGCAGCGACGACGAGATCAACGACATGCTTGAGCGCATCTCAGCAATTGCCAACGAGTTTGATCCGACGGTGCTCAAAGTCAGTCAAAGCGAGGAGGAGAGTGCGGCGATTTGGAAGGGTCGCAAGTCCGCCTTTGGCGCCATGGGCAGAATCGCCGATTATCTATGCATGGATGGCACCATCCCACTCACCAGGTTGCCGCTGGTACTTACCGGCATTTCGCGCATATGTAAGGAGAATGGCTTCCGCGTTGCCAACATCTTTCATGCCGGTGACGGCAATCTGCATCCGCTGATACTCTACGATGCGAACAATCCCGGCGAGTTGGAGCGTGCCGAAGCATGTGGCGCTGATATTTTGAAGCTTTGTGTCGATGTCGGTGGTTGCCTTACCGGCGAGCACGGCGTCGGCATCGAGAAGCGAGATTTGATGCGGGTTCAATTCGACGATATAGATCTCGTCCAGCAAATGCGGGTCAAAGCCGTGTTCGACCCCGATTGGCTACTCAATCCGGCGAAAGTCTTCCCACTTGAACTGCGAAACCTTGCTTGACGCGGGGAGGCGTTGGCGGTGCAGCTCATTAGACCGACTGATGCGGACGAACTCGCCCGTGCTTTGGCCGAAGCGAGCCACGGCGGCTACGGGGTCGAAATCGTCGGCTCTGCCACCAAGCAGGGGGTGGGCCGCCCGATCGAGGTCGAGACCACCATCACCACCCGCGGACTGCGCGGCATCACATTGTACGAACCCACCGAGATGGTGATTTCTGCCTTTTCAGGCACGCCCGTCGCCAACCTTGAGGTCGAACTCGACAAGCATAACCAGCGCCTCGCATTCGAGCCCATCGACCTCGGCCCAATGCTCGGCGGGGCGGCGGGCGAAGGTACGATCGGAGCGGTATTTGCGACCAATCTCTCAGGTGCTCGCCGCAATTATGTGGGCGCGGCGCGCGATCACTTGCTGGGGATCAGAGCAGTAAATGGGCGCGGCGAAGCGTTCAAGTCTGGCGGCCGCGTCATGAAAAACGTCACAGGATACGACCTTTGCCGCGGTTTGGCTGGCTCCTGGGGCACGCTTTGTGTTTTCACAGAGGTGACCATGAAGGCGCTGCCGCAGGCCGAGGAGACGCGAACGCTCATCATCTCGGGCCAACCCGACGAACTCGCTGTCGAGCTGATGTGCGCTGCAATGTGCACGCCCTACGAGGTCTCTGGCACAATGCACTTGCAGCAATCCTTAGTGGAGCGAATGCGAAACGAGGACCTCAACGGCCTTGGCACGGCCATAACGGCGCTGCGTATCGAAAACTTCTCCAACTCGGTGGCTTATCGCAGCGACCAGCTGAAGAAGCGCTTTTCGGCCTATGGCGACATCATCGAGTTGGACCATCGCGCTTCGACAGCATTTTGGCGCGAACTGCAGCAACTGTCATTTCTAGCCTCGAGCGCCAACCCAGTCTGGAGGATTTCGACCGCTCCTCGTACCGCCCCGCGAGTGGTTCGCGCGATCGCAGGCTATATGGATTGCAGCGCCGCCTATGATTGGTCTGGTGGCCTCGTCTGGCTCGAGGTGCCAGCATCGGTCGACGCCGGTGCCGCCGACATTCGCCGCGTCATTGCAACCAACGGGGGGCATGCAACGCTCATCCGCGCCGAACGTGACGTGCGCCAATCCGTTGAGGTCTTCCAACCTCTCGAGACCGGGCTCGCACGTCTGACAAGGGGCCTCAAGGCGGCGTTTGATCCCGCCGGCATTCTCAATCCCGGACGTATGTATGGCGACGTTTGACATTGCGGCCACGCCGTTGGCAGAGATCGACTGATGCAAACAAACTTCACTGCCTTGCAGCTAGAAAACAAACGGATCGCTGAGGCCGATCCGATTTTGCGCAGTTGCGTTCATTGCGGATTTTGCACCGCCACCTGCCCGACCTATGTGCTCTTGGGCGACGAGCGCGACAGTCCTCGTGGGCGCATCTACCTCATCAAGGACATGTTCGAGCACGATAGGGACGCCAGCCCGGAAGTGACCCGTCATGTCGATCGATGTCTTTCGTGTCTGTCCTGCATGACAACCTGTCCGAGCGGTGTCGACTATATGCACTTGGTCGACCTTGCCCGCGCACATATTACCGAGACCGGCCAACGCAGCCCAAAGGACAGGTTCATGCGCAGGCTGCTGGCCTCGGTGGTGCCCTATCCTGGTAGGTTTCGTGCTGCATTGCTGGCCGGTGCGATCGCCAAACCCTTTCGCCGTCTGTTCGCCAAGGCAGGGCTGCACGAAATGGCGGCAATGCTCGAGTTTGCACCAAATCCGTTTTCGCTGCTGGGGCGCGGGGCCTCCAAGGTTCAGCGTATTGGCGCGGTGCGAAGTCGTGTCATCTTGCTCAAGGGATGCGCGCAGCAGGTTTTGCGGCCGGACATCAACAACGCCACGGCTCGCCTCCTGAGCCGAATTGGCGTCGAAGTGGTTTCGGTGAAGGGAGCCGGATGTTGCGGCGCCCTCGTCCATCACATGGGTCTCGAGAATTCCGCGGTCGCACAAGTGAAACGGAACGTCGATGCCTGGTGGAAAGTCATCGATGTCGAGCCAATCGATGCCATCATCGTCACCGCGTCCGGTTGTGGCACCACGGTGAAGGACTACGGGCACATGCTCAAGCACCAGCCGGATTATGAGTACCAGGGCCGGCAAATCGGCGAGCTCACGAAAGACATCGCGGAGTTTCTGGTTGGCTATGATTTGGGACCACCCAAGCGCTGGTCGTCGCTGCGCGTGGCCTATCATTCTGCGTGCTCTATGCAACACGGCCAGAAGCTGAACGAGCAACCAAGAACTTTGCTGAAGAACGCCGGCTTTGCCGTCGTCGAGATCCCCGAGGGACATATCTGCTGCGGGTCCGCGGGCACCTACAATATCCTCCAACCAGAGTTGGCTCGCCAATTGCGCGACCGCAAGCTCGACAACATCGACCACGTCAAGCCCGACATCATCGCAACCGGCAACATCGGTTGCATTACGCAATTGCAGTCCGGCACCGAGACCCCCGTCGTGCACACCATCCAGCTCATCGACTGGGCTTATGGCGGTCCCTGTCCGAAGGGACTGGAGCACCTCAAGGATCGCGTCAACGAAGTTCCGGGCAGCGACAGCGAAATCCCCGAGTTGCCCGCAAAGGCAGTTGCCACCCAGCGATAGACTGGTCACGGCTTGCCCAATGGCGTGGCCAAACCAACCGAGCCGTCCCGCCACACTTGGTGCGAGTGGTGGTGGGAAATGTGGGCAACAACTCTGTAATTGCCGTTTTTCTCAATAAATTGCTAAGTATACTGATCGACCTGTTCCGCTTGCCGGTCGCAAGGAGGGGCTGAAAAGTTCAACGCGCCGGCGGTGGCGAGCCCGTCGCGTGTCACTTGGGAGC
>JAUVMS010000327.1 GCA_030600135.1 Hyphomicrobiales bacterium
TCGGTCCCCGGAACGTGATGTGCTTCATCACCTTGTTCGTATAGCTGGTCATCGCCATGAGGGGGATCTAATCCGCCGGGGGCGTACATCGCCATGAACATGTGCATCTGCATGTCCATCTCGGTGGGCACGACCCGCAGCGCTGGCGGTGGTGCATTCGGGTTGGGAACAGTGGTGACGATGAACTCGGGCGAAACATCGTTCGTCCCAATTTGATTGCCCTGCATGTGCATGAACATCGGCCGGTAATTCAACATGAATGCGCCGGCTGGCATATTGTCGCCCGGCACGCCGACCGGTGACACGCCATGCCCGCCGCCATGCATGCCGGCCATATGTGGTTGGCCATCCATCGGCTCACCGTGAGAATGTGCGCCGGCACCACTACCCATGAACATGACCGCCAAACTGGCGATTCCTGCTACAAATCTCGTGATCGAATTGGTCATCGTAGTCCCCCTATCGAAAAGTCTGTCACCTGACACACCGCCCTTTGCCCGATGACGATCTGCAAGTCGTTTCAATTCCTTGGGGCACACTGACGTGCAGCGGAGCAGGCTCCGTTGGCGCCTTGATCGCTATGCCCGAGAGAACGAAACTGAAGTAATGTCAGCTGTTGCGACGGGGGGGTCGGAACAGTCCGTAGGAATGGGATTGGCGACACGCTCGGCTCGCCATTCTCGACCGGTTAACGGCCGTCGAGCAAAGCAGCGGCAAGGGCGTGCCAAATACCAAGTCGCTGCTCCAGCAGCCACTGACACAGCATGATTTGCCTGCGCCACCATCGTGATCAGGACAATGCTGGCTGTGGGCGGCATCGAATGGTGAATGCTGGTGCACGCCGGCGCCTGGTCCGGAGTTTTGCAACGCCATCGCCGCGTCGGTCGAACCAATTGGTCCGCTCTCGATTGCTGCTATCCAGGCGCAACCCACTGCAACAATTGCAATAATTTTGACTAATTTCGTCAAGCTGATGCCACCTTTCCCACTGGCCGGCATCATTTTTTTGTTCGGCTAGATTGTCAACCGAACACAAATCGATTGTCCGCGGTTTAAGAGTTTCGTCACTGCACGGCGTGTCCCAATGTGCACACGTGGCCAAGACTGCAATCTTGGTGGCATGCAGACCGCAGCGCTGCGGCGAGCTCTACTCGGCCGCCATGGGCACGTCGTCCTCGGCCATGCCGAGGGCGTGCAGATAGGTTGCAAGCACCACCTCGTGCTCGCGTCTGACGTGGTCGTCCTGCTTGCGCATGCGAATGACTTGACGCAGAACCTTGACGTCGTAGCCCACCGACTTTGCTTCGCTGTACACCTCTCGGATATCAGCGGCGAGTGCGGCCTTTTCTTCCTCGAGCCGCTCGATGCGCTCAACAAAGGCTCTCAGCTGGTTTTGGGCGGACCCTTGAAGCTCCGACATACTGCACCCCCTCGATGTGCCATCGGCACCGGATGTGCTCAACAGCACGGCACCGAACATATGAACCGCAACATTATGTAGCTCTCACCTAGCCATCAACTGGAACAGGGTACCTGTCCAAGGTTTTTTCGCGGGTGGGGATTTCGTCGAATAACTCACCATGCCTGCTCGCGACAGCGCATGGTGCCGGCAATGGCAACTATCACGGTTACTCCGTTCTCGCCCTCGCCTAGTGGCCTTCGCGCGCCCGCACTCGTTCATAGGCCTCGGCTTGTTCCGGTGACGATTCGGATTGATAGCGCGCCTTCCACTCGCTGTAGGGCATACCGTAGACAATCTCGCGCGCATCGTCCTTGCTGAGTGCTAGCCCTGCATCATCAGCGGCATCTTTGTACCAATTGGACAAACAATTGCGGCAGAATCCCGCCAGGTTCATGAGGTCGATGTTTTGCACATCAGTGTGCGTGCGCAGGTGCGAGACCAGCCTTCGGAATGCTGCAGCCTCCAGCTTCGTACGTGTGTCTTGGTCGAAATCAGTCATTTCCGTCGTCCCTATTGGCCGTTTCTTTGAAAACTAGTGGCGGTGGCGCTGTGACGAGCGCCCACGGGCGTGCGAGCCATGATGCTTCACCCTCCGCAAGTCTGCGACTAGCTCATTGTCCTGCAACAGCTCGGTCATCGTGCGGGCCAGGCGCTCGGCCCATCTCACCTGATCGCGCTCTGCACGTATGAGGTCTTGGCGGATTTCCAAAAGCGCATGAGCAAATCCCCGCATCGAAGCGTGACGGTAGAGGCAATCGCCCTTGAGTTGGCCGGAATAGGGCTCGTTCTCACCGACGATCAGCGCCTCCTCTTTCGACAAACGCTTGAGCATCGGTTTGGGCAACCGCGGATCTCTGTCCCAGAGTACCGTTATGTGCCAGGGTCGCGGTGTCTCCTTCCAGCACTCCGTGAACGAGTGAATGGAGAGCAGGATGGGCACGACGCCCGCATCCATGAACCGATCGATGAGGGCATCGATGGTACTGTGATACGGCTCGTAGTAGTGCCGCACACGTTTGGCTCGCTCTGTCGCGTCGAGCGCGGAATTGCCCGCCAACACGGCACCGTCCGATAGCTGCATAATCAGGGTCGGGTCATCGACGCTACGGTTTGGGTCGATCAACAGCCGCGAGTAGCGCGTCAACACCGCTGGGGCGTTGAGCAGCGCGCTTAGACCGCGGGTAACGCCAGCTGCCCCAATATCGTACGCGATATGGCGTTCCAGCTCGCTCTGCGGCAAGCCCAAGGTGCCATACTCAGGCGGAAACTGGTTGCTGGCATGGTCGCATAGCAACAACAGCCCGCTCTCGAACGAGCCAGCCAGAACCTCGTGGCAATCGGCCGAGGCACCGACTTCATCCACATGTGAATTCGCCGCTTTCAGCATCGCGATACTATACTGAGGCCTCGTGATCTGTGCCAGCGCATCGTCGGTCGCATTGCTCTCACGCCGCGCACGATGTATGGCACATTGGTGCGCACCGCATGGCGCAATGCGGACATTTTCTTTGTCGATAATGCCAAGCGGAGGGGTGAGTGAGTTCTATCGGGTCGTGCGTCACGCGGACTCCTAATTGTCTTGTCGAATTTGTCATGCACAGTCAGCGAAAGCTATGACCCAGCGGCCTGCTTAGTTCAAATGTAAAGCGTTTGTGGAAATTCAGGTTGAGCTCCATGGTTCGATCGAGGTGCGACCTTCCGGTGTGTTGCAAGCGGCAGCGCCTCGGGCGATCTGACCGAAAGAAGGGACAACCCAACAAGCGGACGAACAACAAAGATGGTGAACTGTAAGGTCGGACCACGAGGGGGCGGACGACACAGCATGTGGGACTTTTTCAGTCGCTGGCATTTGCCGCGTGTATTGGCCGTCGATGTCGCCCGCCGGTGGGGTGCCGTCTGCCTTACGGTAGCGGTGGCCAGCGTAGCGATTGTCGCTGCGCCGCCAAGCGGCCAAGCCGATCTTAAGCTCTGCAATATGACCGCCAGCAGGGTTGGCGTCGCCGTCGGTTACAAAGACCAAAACGGTTGGGTCGCAGAGGGTTGGTGGAACGTGCTGTCGCATTCCTGCGAGACATTGTTCCTCGGCGAACTCAAGGCGCGCTTCTACTACATCCACGCCGTTGATTATGACCGCGGCGGCGAATGGGCCGGCAAGGCGTTGATGTGCACCGGCAGCAAGGCTTTCACCATTCGTGGTGTCGAGTCTTGCGACAAGCGTGGCTACAAGCGCACCGGCTTCTTCGAGGTCGACACCGGCGAGGCGAACGACTGGACTATTCGACTTACCGACCCCGATGACGGAAAGTCCGCCTCAGCGACATCGCAATGAGCTGTTGGCGCCGCGCGCACTATTGATCGAGCGGAAATCGACACTGCACTGATCAAGGTTGACCGAACACCGATGCAAGATCGGTCATGCTTTGCCACAAGGCAATGCCCCAGAACCCACGAATTCGATTACTGATCAACACCTTGGATCACGCTTTGCACACGGATCTACTGGTGCAAATGAGCTTATGCCACATCTAGCGGGCTGTTGAAGAACTCGGTGAGGTCGCATCCCTTTGGGACCTAAGTTTTTTCGCCCCGGCCGTCGTCGCGACGCTTGCCCGATGCCACCGCATCGTGCTGCGCACCGCTTCTCGTCGGAGATGAAAAAACCACAGGTGTCGCGATCCACACGAGTTATTCAACAGCCTGCTACAGCTCCTGGCCTTCAATCTCGCGTGAAAGCTCTTTGACCGCCGTTTTGGCGCTGTCCCAATAGGGGTGAATCTCGAGCACCTTGCGGTAGGCCTTGAGCGCCGATTTTTCGTCGCCAAACTCGCGCAGGATCGACGCCAAACCGCTAATCGCCTGAAAATGCTTGTGATCCAAAGCGAGCACGTTGCGCAAATCGCCAAGTGCTCTGTTGTAGTCACCACTGCTGAAGTGTACGAATGCGCGCCGGTTCCAGCCTTCGCTAAAGTTCGGGGCAAGTTTGATGACCGAATCGAGGAGCGTCAGCGCGAGCTCTGACTTTCCATCTTTGATCACCTTCTCGGAACGCGACATCAAAACGTCGATCGTATCGCTTCCCGAGTGCAGCCAAATTCGCTCGATCGCTTTCTGAATGACCGTCGCGTTCTCAGCCGATTTGGCCTCGGTCAGTCGGGTATAGAGATCTCCGAGAATGCGTACGCGCTCTTCCGGCGTCCGCGGCCCTGGCTCATCCTTCTGCCCACCAGTCTGCGACGCCTCGCCATCCACCGATTTCGTTTCCGGCTCGGGCGGGACTCTCCCCACGATCAACGTCACCGACGGCACGGCCGACTTCGCGGCCGGTGCGACCCCCGTCATCACCACGCTGAACGCCACCGGCGGGGCGACGA
>JAUVMS010000178.1 GCA_030600135.1 Hyphomicrobiales bacterium
CGGTGGCCGCCGGATCAAGGGCGATGAGAACGTCGCTGCCGGCGGAATACCCGGCCTCTTCGATCGCCTTCATGACGAAGCCAAGGGCGTCGTCGGCCGATGCGAGGTCAGGAGCAAAGCCACCCTCGTCACCGACATTGGTGTTGTGACCAGCATTGCTGAGCGCCTTCTTTAGCGTATGGAAAACCTCGGCACCGACGCGAATGGCATCGGCGCAGCTGTCCGCGGCGACGGGCATGATCATGAATTCTTGAATGTCGATCTTGTTGTCGGCGTGGGCGCCACCGTTGACGATGTTCATCATCGGAACGGGCAGGACGTGCGCACCGACGCCACCAAGATAGCGATAGAGCGGCAAACCGACCGCCTCCGCCGCGGCTCTGGCGATGGCGAGGGATACGCCGAGCACGGCGTTGGCGCCGAGGCGCGATTTGTTTTCCGTGCCATCGAGTTGGATGAGTGCGGCGTCGATGCCACGCTGATCCTCGGCGTCCAGGCCCGAGAGGGCAGCGAGTATTTCGCCGTTGACGGCATCGACGGCCTTGGTGACGCCTTTGCCCAGGTAACGAGTGCCGCCATCGCGTTGTTCGTGCGCCTCGTGCGCGCCGGTCGAGGCACCCGAAGGTACCGCCGCGCGACCCAGCGAGCCGTCCTCCAGAAAAACGTCGACTTCGACCGTTGGGTTGCCACGACTATCGAGGATTTCCCGTGCCACAATATCGAAGATGGCTGTCATAACGCGACCTCTGAGTTTGCTGCTTGGCGCGCCGCTGCAGTGCGCTCTTTCCAAAAGGCTTGGCTTGTCATAGCCGACGATGTGCGACGCCAAAAGGCGCTCAACCGTCGCAACACTGCCTGCGAAGAGCTGCTTGTCGCCAACTCACGACTGCATCGAGAACGGCGTAAAGTCGGTCTCGCGGTCATAGTAGTCTTCGTTTTCCGCGCGCTTGAGAAATCCGACAATGGCGTAGGTCGCCGGTGTCAACAGGACCTCGATCATGACTTTGAGGACGTACTCGACGAGCATGATTGCGGGCAGAGCCTCGTCCGGAATGAGGCCGCTGCCGAGAAAGGCAAGCGGGAAGAAGATGGAGGTGTCGACTGCTTGGCCGAACAGCGTCGAACCAATGGTGCGCTTCCAGAGCTGGCGGCCCTCCATCCAGACTTTCATCTTGGCGAGGATGTATGAATTGACGAACTCGCCTGCCCAGTAGGCGACCATGGACGCAGCGGCGATGCGCCACGTGCTGCCGAACACGGTCTCGTAAGCCGCCTGATCAGTCCAATAGGAGGCCGGTGGGAGTTGGACCACGACCCACGCCAGAAATGAAGTGAACAAGAGCGCGGCAAAGCCCGTCCAAATGACGCGGCGGGCTCTGGCGTAGCCATAGACCTCGGTCAGGATATCGCCGAAAACATAGGAGATGGGGAAGTAGAGCACCGCAGCGCTGAAGCCGATGGTGCCGATAAGGGGTAGCGTGGTTTCGGTGACTTTCGCCGGACCGATGACGTTGGAACAAATGAGGACGGTTACAAAGGCCGCCATGACGAAGTCGTAGTAGCGATAAGCCTTGCGCGGCTCAGTCATTTGCAGTCTAGCCTATGGTGGAATGGAACGACGTCGTTTGTTGGATACGCGACGGCCTTTCGGGCCCAATCGCCGATGGTTGGCTGCGGACAATAGCGGTATGCACCATGGATTGAAAGCGGCGGAGGTGTTGGAGCTCTTTATGGGTTGCGGCCAAGGTCTGGCGTGCCGCAGAAGGAAGCGATGAGGAGGATGGCAATGCAGAACGAGCAATTGAGCCAGCTTGGTCATGAAGCCAAGGTGCCAGCCTCACCGGATGCGGCCCAGTTGGAGTGCGTGCCCAATCCTCATCCCGACACGTACTATGTGGCGCGGTTCACCTGCCCGGAATTCACCTCGGTCTGTCCTGTAACCGGGCAGCCGGACTTCGCTCACCTCGTCATCGACTACGTGCCGGCGGCAGCGTTGGTCGAGTCGAAGTCCCTAAAACTCTATCTTTGCTCGTTCCGCAATCATGGTGCATTCCACGAGGATTGCACGGTGGGAATTGGCAAACGTCTGGCGGAATTGCTCGAGCCGCACTGGATTCGGATCGGTGGTTATTGGTATCCCCGTGGCGGAATGCCGATTGACGTCTTTTGGCAGCAGGGTTCATTGCCGGAAGGTGTTTGGGTGCCCGACCAGGGTGTCGCGCCCTATCGCGGGCGTGGCTGACGCTAGAATTGCGGACGGTTTATCATCATGACAGAGCTGGATGTTGAGTTTGTGCGCCGGCAGTTTCCGGCCTTTGACCACCCCGAGACGGGGCAATGGGCGTTCCTTGAAAACGCCGGTGGTGCCTATGCGCCGAGCCACGTGATCGACAAGCTCAATCATTTCATGGTGGCAACGAAGGTGCAGCCCTATGGGCCGAGCGGACCGTCCGAGGAGGCCGGGCGGGCGATGGACCTGTCGCATGAACGCCTTGCGGCTGCCATCAACGCCGATGTCGACGAGGTGATGTTTGGACCGTCTACGTCGATCAACACGTATGTGGTCGCACAAGCCCTCAAGGAGCGTTTGCGGACAGGCGACGAGGTGATCGTCACCAACCAGGATCACGAAGCCAACAGCGGCGTATGGCGGCGATTGGCCGATGGCAACAATGGGGTCATCGTCCGCGAGTGGGCGGTCGACCCGGAGACAGGGCGGCTCGACATGGCCGGGCTTCAACGTCTGCTCAACGAGCGGACGAGGTTTGTCGCAGTGACGCATTGCTCGAACGTCGCCGGAGAGATCCACGACGTGGCGGCCATCGCCCGGCAAGTTCATGACGCCGGTGCCCGCTTGGCGGTCGATGGGGTGTCCTATGCTCCGCACGACTTCCCTGATGTTCATGCGCTCGGCGTCGATTTCTATTTCTTCAGCCTCTACAAGACCTATGGACCACATCAAGGGCTCATGTACGTCCGTCGATCCGTGCTCGAGGGCATCGCCAATCAGGCTCACATTTTCAATGCGGACAACCCCCGGGCCCGATTGACGCCAGCTGGGCCGCAGCACGGCGAGATTGCCTGCGCCTCGGGTGTTGTCGACTATCTGGAGGCCATGGATGCACATCACTACGGTGATGATGATACGCCAGCGTGTCGTGATCGGGTTGCTCGTATCATGGCGCTCTTTCATTCCCATGAAACAGAACAGGCGGCACGTATTCTTGCTCTCCTGCGTGAGAAAGACGTGCGCATCATCGGGCCGGAGCGTGCCGACGTGGGCAAACGTGCGCCAACCATCGCGTTTCGTAGCAACAGCGTTTCAAACGCCGATGTCGTCGCGCGGCTTCGCGCCGACAAGATCGCGTGCGGGGCAGGTCATTTCTACGCCTACCGTCTCATCGAGGCTTTGGGCATTGATCCCAATGACGGCGTAGTGCGCCTGTCGCTCGTGCACTATAACTCCGCGGACGAGGTGTCTCGTTTGCTCAATGCGTTGGACGATGTGTTGTGAATGAGCCCGGACGGCAGTTGATCATCACGAACGGGGATTCGGCGGCAGTAACAATGACGGCCGCCGGGCTGGGTGAGGTCGTCTCATCAGGCCAACCAATCCCCGATGAATGTGCAAATGTCATTCTGCCTTGGCGCGATGTCCTGCACGAGGGGCCGGTGCCGTTCGTCAGCGGGCTCTCGGAGCTTGCCGAGCATAGGATTGCATTTCTTGAATCCAAAGGCATGGGGGCGGATGGCATCACCCGTAGTGACTTCGAGCGTCGAAACACTATCGTGGAAGATAATGGGTCGTTTGATCGTGTCGTGCTGTGGTTCGAACATGACCTATACGACCAGCTGCAGCTTATCGAGGTGCTTAGCTGGTTCGCCGAGCACCCGAGGGTGGACCAGACGCTTTGGCTGGTACAATGCGATGGCTACCTGGGAGAATTCAGCCCCGAGCAAATTGGCCAATGGCAGACGCTTGCAAAACCGGTCGACGCAAACCAGATCACCGTTGCGCGGGAGGCCTGGCAAGCCTTTCGGCAACCAACGCCCAAGGCTTGGGCGGCGCTTGTTGGACTGGACTTGAGCCCACTCCCCTTCCTAGCAGGTGCCATCGTTCGCATGCTGGAGGAGCTGCCCGACACCAGGTCGGGCCTTCGTCGGACCGAGCGGCACATTGTGACCCTCATTCGCAGTGGGATTCAGCGCCCGGCCCATCTCTTCCGCGACTATCAGGTTCTCGAGGAGGCGCGGTTTCTTGGCGACTGGTGGTTCTTTGATCGCATCGCGCAGATGGCTCGGTGTTCGTCACCCCTACTGGACGGCCTCGAGGCCGCTCGTTCGGAACAAATTTGGCGGGATGGCGAAGACCACAACCGTTTCTTGAATAGCACGCTGCGCCTAACCGTCATTGGCAATGAGGTCTTGGCGGGCCGCGAGGATTATTTCTCCCACGACACCATCGATCGATGGTGGGGCGGTACGCACCTCAGCAACGACAATGATTGGCGGTGGGATGCCAAAAACGCTCGCCTTATCCCACCTCAAAGGACCTGATCGAGATCGGCGATGAGGTCTTCCGGATCCTCGAGGCCGATCGATAGACGGAACACGCCGTCGCCGGCCATGGCGCGATAGCTCGCCAGTTGCTTGCCCGAGAGCTGGAAGCTGCTCTCCATCAACGCATCGGTGCCAATCCAGCAAATGAGGCTGCGGTGATGGCCGAGCGAAACCGCATAGTGGATGATCGCGAGCTTCTCCGTCATGCGCCTGGCGGTCGCCGGACCGTCGGCGACGCGAAATGCGATTATGCCGGAAAAATTGTCCATTTGGGCGGCCGCGACGTCGTGTTGCGGATGGCTTGCAAGACCGGGATAGAGCACGCTTGGAACACGTGGGTCGTCCTCTAGGAACTGCGCAACCTTCATGGCACTTGCTTGATGGGCGGCCATGCGAATGGGCAGTGTGGCAGCGCCCCGTATGATCATCCACGCGTTGAACGGACTGATGACGCCGCCATGGTGGATCGTCGATTCCAGATGAATTGCGGCGATGGCCTGTTTTGAACCAATGACGGCCCCGCCCACGGCATCGCCATGGCCACAAATGTACTTGGTGAGTGAATGCACGACGTAGTCCGCGCCGAGGGCGAGCGGGTTTGTCGCGATGGGGGTGGCGAATGTCGAATCGACGGCAAGTTTTGCGCCGCCTGAATGGGCAATGCGGGCGGCCTCGCGCAGGTTCGTGATCCGCAGAATGGGGTTGGCCGGTGTTTCGACCCAGACCAGTTTTGTATTGGAGCGCATGGCATTGGCGATGTTGTCGGGATTGCTGGTGTCGACCGTGGTGACCTCGATCCCAAAGCGTGGCAGCGTTTGGCGGGTGAGTTCCGCAGTGCCGGCATAGTTCGTGTCACTGACGACGACATGGTCGCCGGTGCTCAGCGCCGAGAGAAGTACCGCGGCAGTGGCCGCCATGCCCGATGCAAAGGCGAGACACGCCTCGCCGCCTTCCATGGCTGCAAGTTTCTGCTCCAGTTGCGCCACTGTCGGGTTGCCCCAGCGCGAATAAATGAAACCCGATTCCTCATCCAATTCGTGGGCGGAAAAACCCGCTGGCTTTTCCATTACATAGGTTGAGGACATGACCAGGTTGGGCGCGGACGCACCGGTGATGGGGTCGGGCGCCTCGCCGGCATGCACGGCCGTCGTGCGAGGACCCCGGTTTGAACGCTGAACTGACATTAGAGCGGACCTGTTTTGGGCTGGTTGAGTTGTATATGGCTGTAAGGATTGCGAGCCCGTTGACTACACACACCTCTCTTTTACCACCGTATCGATGGCCATGAGGTCCGCAAGCAAGTTTTCGAACGCGCCGAGGGGAACCATGTTGGGGCCGTCGCAGGGGGCGGTATCGGGGTCTTGATGGGTCTCGATGAACAGCCCCGCGACGCCAACGGCGACAGCTGCCCTCGCCAAAGTGGGCACGAACTCTCGCTGGCCGTCACTTGTGGTGCCCCTTCCGCCCGGCTGTTGCACCGAATGGGTGGCGTCAAAAATCACTGGCGCGCCAGTTTCCGCCATGATGGGTAGGGCGCGCAAATCCGAGACCAGTGTGTTGTAGCCGAAGCTCGCGCCACGCTCGGTCAACAGTACGTTGCGGTTGCCACTCTCGGTAACCTTGGCGACGACATTGGCCATGTCCCAGGGTGCAAGGAACTGCCCCTTTTTGATCTTTACGACTTTGCCGGTTTTGGCGGCAGCAATGAGTAAGTCGGTTTGGCGGCACAACAATGCCGGAATCTGCAAGACGTCCACTACCTCGGCCACAACGGCGCATTGATCCGGTTCGTGGACGTCGGTGACGACGGGTAAGCCAATGGATTCCCGCACTTCCGCCAAGATTGGCAGTGCCTCGGCCAGGCCAATACCCCGGGCGGAGTTGATGCTGGTTCGGTTGGCCTTGTCGAATGACGTCTTGTAGACGAGACCAATGCCCAGCCGTTTGGCGATCTCCTGTAACGCGGACGCCATTTCCAGCGCGTGGCCCCGGCTCTCGAGTTGGCAAGGGCCGGCAAATACGGCAATGGGTGCGCTGTTGGCAAAAGTAACGGCGCCTACTCTGACCTCTGGATTGGGGGACATGCTGCCTCTCCGGCCAATTCGAGCCACTGACATCGTGAATTCTCTCGGCAAGCTCTCATACGTCTTGAAAAGTTCCCGCTTCAACTTTTTTCGACGCCAGTGCAGGAATATCCCTCGATCACGATGACGCGGACAGCTTTTCGATGTGCGGGAAAGGCCTCACTAACAGGTGTTTGTACTGCCAACCTTCGCTGCACTTGACCACTACGACATCATTCGCTACAAAAATGAACGAACGTTCACTCAGATGAATCCAAAACCTTAGATCGCAAAGTTAATGTGGTCGATTGCACGCGTGTGGGCATGCTTGAGACGGTACAAAAGACGA
>JAUVMS010000433.1 GCA_030600135.1 Hyphomicrobiales bacterium
GATCCGACGCGCGTTTCGCCACACGTGCTGCGGCACGCTTTTGCCAGCCATCTGCTCGATCGCGGGGCCGATTTGAGGTCGGTGCAACAGCTTCTCGGGCACGCGGACATCTCCACCACACAGATTTATACACATGTTCTAGAAGAACGATTGAAGCGGCTGGTCCATGAACATCATCCATTGGCAAAGGCTCGAAGCAATTTTTATTAAGTGAATACTTCGTAAGTTCGGACTCGGTAAACCTGTGGCTGGCTTGCGCTTGACCACAATCAGAAACACTGCAAGAAAGCCCGCCACGTAGATACCTCAGTTTGGGAGGACGCTGTGTCTCGCAGCTCATTCATATTCACCAGTGAATCCGTTTCGGAAGGTCATCCGGACAAGATATGCGACCGTATCTCCGACGCTGTTGTCGATCGATTCCTCAAGGCCGACGCTCACGCCAAAGTGGCCTGCGAAACCTTGGTGACGACAAATCAGATCGTGCTTGCCGGCGAGGTTCGCGCCAGGGAGCTGATTTCGCATGAGGAGTTGGAGGAGGTCGCGCGTCGGTGCGTGCGCGAGATCGGGTACGAGCAGGATGGCTTTCACTGGCAAACCGCCAACATTCTCAATTTCATCCATGAGCAGTCGGCCGACATCTATCAGGGCGTGCGGGAGGACGAGGGTGCGGGCGACCAAGGCATCATGTTCGGTTATGCCTGTTCCGAAACCGAAGACTTCATGCCGGCACCAATCTATCTGTCGCATCGCATTCTGCAGCAAATGGCCGAAGCACGGCGGGCCGGCGATACACCGCAGTTGGGGCCCGATTCCAAGAGCCAGGTGACGCTCCGCTATGAGAATGGCAAGCCGGTTGGCGCAAAATCGGTCGTGGTCTCCACTCAGCACCGGGACGATGTCTCCACGGAGCAAGTGCGCGAGATCGTGCGCGGCTTCGTGAACGACGTTCTGCCAAGCGGTTGGATGTGCGATGACGAAGAGCTTTACGTCAATCCGACGGGCCGATTTGTGATCGGCGGACCCGATGGCGACGCCGGGCTCACGGGGCGCAAGATTATTGTCGACACCTACGGCGGAATGGCACCGCATGGTGGTGGCGCATTCTCGGGCAAGGATCCGAGCAAGGTCGACCGATCGGCAGCCTATGCTGCACGTTATTTGGCGAAAAACGTGGTGGCGGCTGGCCTCGCGGAACAGTGCTCAATCCAGCTCGCCTATGCGATCGGGGTGGCCAAGCCGCTCTCTGTCTACTGCGATCTCTACGGCACGGGTCAGGTGTCGGAAGCAAAGCTGGAGCAAGTTCTGCCGCAAGTCATGGACCTCAGTCCGCGTGGCATTCGCGACCATCTCGAGTTGCGGCGACCGATATACGAGCGAACGGCAGCGTATGGGCACTTTGGCAGAAAGCCAGAGGTCGACGGCGGTTTTTCGTGGGAGCGGATGGACCTGTCGGAACGCTTGAAGGCTGAGTTGACTTGACATTTCGTGGCTACAGATTTGGCATCTGGTGATCGGGCCGGCCCGACAAATACATAGACTTCCGACATGAGGAGTGAAGCGCCAAAGCGGCTTTTCGGCCGCCGCATCGGACATCGCCTGAGCAAACGTCAGACACAGCTCTGGGATGAGCTGTTGCCACGGTTGAGCATCGACATCGAGTGCGATGCGGACAGGCCGCTGTCCACTACATTTGATCACCCCGTGCGCGAGGTTTGGCTGGAGATCGGGTTCGGCGGTGGCGAGCACCTGGCGTGGCAAGCGCAGCAGCACCCCGACATCGGTTTCGTTGGAGTTGAACCGTTCATCAACGGCGTGGCGAAGCTCCTGAGCGAGATCGAAGAACGCCAAATTCGAAACATCAAGATCCATCCCGGTGACGCGCGCGACCTCGTACCGCTGCTTGCAGAGACGTCCATTGCGAGGGCCTTCGTACTGTTCCCGGACCCATGGCCAAAAAAGCGCCATCACAAGCGGCGGCTGATTTGTGCAGATTTTCTCGAGCAGCTGGGGCGGGTGATGAAGCCCGAGGCGGAGCTGCGCGTTGCTACCGACATCAGCGATTATGCCAGGACAATGCTGCTCGCTGTGGCAAGGTCCTCGTATTTCGAATGGTGTCCGTCGCAACCCAGTGACTGGCGCGATCGTCCTGCCGACTGGCCGAGCACGCGCTACGAGCAAAAGGCCCTTAACGCCGGGCGGCATTGCACGTATTTTCGGTTCCGACGCAAAGCAATTCGTGCGCATTAACACCTTGCATGTGGTATATGCGCCGCCTATAGTTGGCTTTGCTCATGATCATCTCAACTTTGAGAGTGGGCCTTGAGGGGTCCGCTCTTTTTGTTTGGCTGATCGGCAATTGACCGGCATTGAGCCGGGTTTGACTTTTCGGAGCAGATTTACCGTGTCATCAGGCACCGAGGGTTCGGCGGTCGAACCGCGGTTCTATCGCGAAAGCGGGCTTGCAGGAGAAATCGCGGAACTGGCCCAGCCGGTGATCGAAGACCTTGGCTTTCGCCTTGTGCGCGTAGTCGTTTCGGGCCGTGACGGCGGAACCTTACAGATCATGGCGGACCATGCCGCGCGCGACATCACCGTCGACGAGTGCGGACAGATTTCCCGGGAACTCGTCGCGGTGTTCGACGCCTATGACGCCAAGATGAGGGACGCATATCGCCTGGAGCTATCGTCGCCGGGACTCGATCGCCCGCTCGTGCGGCCCAGCGATGTCGAGCGCAACGCCGGCAGCGAGGCGAAGGTCGAACTCAAGCGAGCGGTCGATGGGCGCAAAAAGTTTCGCGGCCAACTGGATGGCTTTGAAGATGGCGAGCTTAGGCTGGTGGTCGACTTGAAGGACGGGTCGGGGCCACAAGTGCTCGGCTTTGCACGGGAGCTGATCGAGAGTGCGAAGCTTGTCTTGACCGATGAATTGTTGAACGAGGCGCTCAAGCGCCAGGAAAGCGCGGAAAGGAACGACGCCGGTTCAAGCTAGAATGACTGGCTTCGCTTGGAGGTTCACGCATGTCTGAGATGGGTATCAGCGCTAACCGATTGGAACTGCTGCAGATTGCCGAAGCTGTTGCTCGTGAGAAATCGATCGAACGCGAGATCGTGATCGCGGCAATGGAAGATGCCATCCAAAAGGCGGCGAAGTCGCGCTATGGCAGCGAAAACGAGATCCGTGCGAAAATCGACGACAAGACCGGCGAGATCAAGCTTGCGCGATTGCTCGAAGTGGTCGAAGGCGTGACCAGCGAGGCGACGGAAATCAGCTTGGCGGACGCCAAGAAGCGTGATCCGGAAGCCGAGCTTGGCGGCTTCATTGCCGAGCAGCTGCCGCCGCTCGATTTCGGCCGTGTCGCGGCGCAAAATGCCAAACAGGTGATCGTGCAAAAGGTCCGTGAGGCCGAGCGCGAGAACCAATTCGACGAGTTCAAGGACCGGGTGGGCCAAATCGTCAACGGTGTGGTCAAGCGAGAGGAGCATGGTCACGTCATCGTCGATCTTGGTCGTGGCGAGGGCATCGTGCGGCGCGATGAAAAGCTGCCGCGCGAAAACTTCAAATACGGCGATCGCATCCGGGCTTATGTTGC
>JAUVMS010000218.1 GCA_030600135.1 Hyphomicrobiales bacterium
ACCCAAAAAGGCCCTTCGGGGGCGTGCTCGGGCTCTTTCTCGACGGCGGCCTGGGACAACCGGTCGAGCGTTATCGCCATGAGAACGATCGCAATGCCGATTTCGAAAGCTTGCCCGATGCGTAGCGACTGGAGACGGAACAGGAGGTCATGGCCAAGGCCCTTGGCGCCGATAAAGGCGGAAATGACGACCATCGCGAGACACTGCATGATGACCTGGTTGACACCAACCATGAGTGCGTGACGGGCGGCCGGAATTTCGACTTTCCAGATCATCTGGAACCGCGTGCACCCGGCCATCTCACCGGCTTCCTTGACCTCTTTCGACACGCCCTCGAGACCAAGGAGAGTGAGACGGGTCATTGGTGGAATGGCGAATATTATCGTCGCAATCGTACCGGCTTTGTGGCCGACACCGATAAAAACGGCGACGGGGATCAGGTAGGAGAAGTGGGGCAGGGACTGGAGAATGTTGAGAAACGGTACCAGGATGGAGTTGAACCAGCGGGACCTATTGCCCGCAATACCGAGCAGAAGCCCGATGATCGCCGCAATTGGCGCGGCCACGAGGACCGTGGAGAGCGTGATCATGGAGAGCTTCCACTTGCCGAAGAACGCCATGTAGGTCACGCAACCTCCGGCAAGCGCCGCGAGACCGGGTCCGCGCAGATACCAGCCGTAGACGGCGGCCAGTCCGGCGATCATGACCCACGGGAATGGGTTTATCGTCACCTCTCCCCAACCCGGCACATTGAAGGGGGCAAAACCCGTGATCAGCAGCCCTTCGACGAGATCAAGCGGGTAGTTCACCAGATCGGCAATGGCACGTGTCAGGTCTTTGAACGTGTAGCCGAAGAGAAACGGTTCTCGCCGCAGAAATTTCACTATGGCGTTGATCCAGTCGATGAAGGGGATCGTCCACGAACTGGGAGGTGTCACGGCCCAAGCCGGGAGCACGCTTCGCATTAAGACGAGTGCAAAAAAGGGCGTCGCAACAAACAGAGCAATCAGCCACCCTGGCAATCCTCTCGCTTCGGATTGAATGGTGATGGCCGTTGCGGCATCGGTGGCATCAACTGAAGCCATACTGCCTTATCCTCCACGACACTCGTTGCCATGTCGATCCAAGACGCGACCTTTTGCATCGACACTGGATCGGACGGGGCGCTGAACTCATAATCACTCCGTTTCAGTTTCCTTTGCCAAACAACGTATCGAGAACCCTGCTGCGCCTTATGGCACCGATCGTATTGCCTTGCTCGTCCACCACTCTGTTGGGCCCACTCGAGGTCAGAATTGCGTGCGCGACGTCGTGCAGTTTTTCGTCGTGCCTCAATCCTTCTCCAACCATTTCCATGCTGTCGACCGCTTCCATGAGGCTGCCCACGGTGAGCAGCTTGTCGCGGGGGATATCCTTGGTGAATTCGGCTACGTAATCCGTCGCCGGCGACGTGATGATTTCTTCCGGTGTGCCAAGCTGGTCGATGCCGCCCTCGAACATGATCGCGACCCGGTCGGCGAGGCGGATCGCTTCGTCGAAGTCGTGAGTGATAAAGACGATTGTTTTCTTCAACATGCTCTGGAGGCGGAGGAACTCGTCCTGCATCTCGCGACGAATAAGCGGGTCGAGAGCAGAAAACGGTTCGTCGAGAAACCAGACGTCTGGTTCGACCGCAAGTGAGCGAGCAATACCGACGCGCTGTTGCTGTCCTCCGGACAGTTCGCGCGGGTAATATTTTTCCCTGCCATCGAGACCGACCAACTCAATCATCTCGCGCGCACGTGTCTCGCGATTGGCCCGACCGACGCCCTGCACTTCGAGTGGGAAGGCGACGTTTTCTAGAACCGTACGGTTCGGTAGAAGCGCGAAATGCTGGAAGACCATGCCCATCTTGTGGCGCCGAATATCGATGAGCTCCTTCGGTGAGGCGTTGAGCAGATCGCGACCTTCAAAGAAAATCTCCCCCGCTGTTGGATCAACGAGGCGCGATAGACAGCGCACCAACGTCGACTTGCCCGAACCAGACAGCCCCATGATGATCAGGATTTCGCCGGCATGGACGTCGAACGTGGCATTGCGCACAGCCGGTATGAAGCCAGTTCCTTTGATTTCATCCAGACTCGGTGGGACATCGCGTGATTGGAGGTAGGCCTTTGGGTCGGGCCCGTAAAGTTTCCAGACGTGCTGGCAGCTCAGGATCGCTTCGTTCAACGTTTCCTCCCAATCGGGGCCGATGGCGCGTCGTTGGCCAGTGAATAGACGCCAGATCGATGCTCGGACCGTGCTTCGATTCCAGCGAGTGCGGAGACCGGGCGGAAATTGTGGTGCCGGGGGACAGTGGTGCCGTAATACGCAGCTGGCTCGCCAACTGGCCACCACTCAGACCCCTCAGCCCAGGTAGGGCGCAGTGCCGCCGCACTGTACCCCCGCCTCACTGCAAGGTGCCCGTCCCGTCGACCGGTACAAATCTGCCACGCAATACACGTCCCGCGCCGGGCCGTTGTTCTTCTCGCCATGCGACCTTCCGGACAGCACGAGTCACTATGCGTCAATAATGTGAACGACGATCGCAGTGAAAGAGAATGGAACTTTTGGGCTTGTGTCATTTTGTTCACAATTGGGCCTGCGGGCCTAATTCGCGCGCCGTCGCGGTTGCATCTCTGCCCCTGTTGATTGAGGCGTCCCTGTCGGTCAGTTGACGGTGAAGGTTGGACGAAACGTTGCCGGGGCAAGCGAACCGTCCGTGCCAATGCGGTCGACGTTTTCGGTGTCCACCAGCACAATTGCCGGACCTGCATGCTTGATCTCAATTCGGCCCTCGAGCACACGCACCGCCTGTTCGATACCAAGCTCACCCTGGACCACCGGAAAGTCCGTTGGCGCCGCAAGAATGCGGCCTCGCTTGAGACCACGGTAAACGGCATGGGTAAAGTAGTCGGAAAGGATTTTGATCCTGTCGGTCAGGCCGCGTGATCGGAGCACGCTCACTGCTGCCTCCGCGGTAACGGCGCTGCCGACAATATAGTCGATGTTCGCTTGTGTTTCCTCCAACGCCTCTTCGATCAGTATCAATTGTATTTCCTTGCCGGTGTCACCGTATTTCGTCACCACGATCTCCGCCGAGCTGGCGGCCAGCGCTCCGCGAAAACCCTCCTCGACAAATGGAACCCAGCCTGATCCCGTCGGCCCGGGAAACCAGGCAATTCTGACCGGCGGTGAACCCTTGGGATGGCGGCGGGCGAGGTAGGCACCAATTTTTGCCCCCATGGTGACCCACGAGACCCCGGTCTTGGCGGACACATGAGGATCGGCAATATCATTGACGACAGCGACCACCGGTATGCGCTCGGCGATCTTCTTGATGGTCGGTGTCAGGCCTTGAAAGCTCACCGTGCCGACCACGAGAATATCGGTGTCCTTGGCGGTGCAATCGTTGATCTGCCTGATCTGGCGCTCGAGATTCGGGTAGCCACCAGCTTCCACCACTCGTAGCGCGACACCGAGGCGCTTGGCCTCTTGCACCATGCCGTGATTGACACTCAGCCAGTAGGCATCCTTGAGATGGGGATAGGAAGCGCATATCCGCCACTTCCTGGACGCGCGTTTGAGCGGAACGTAGTGAATCGTGCGAGATGCGCTGCGGTAGTCGAATGGCGTCTTCCAAGTCTCCAATTTCCAAACTCGTTCCTCGCCACGTCCTGACATCTCCCCCACTGCAAAAAATGCAAGCGCACCAAGTCCGGCTGCAACTGCCAAGCGTCCTACAATCATGAAGCCAACTATGATGCATGTTGCGGCAAAATACTATCAATTGTACTGTCTGGAGATGTTCTCGCGGATTGGAATTGCCGGCCGCCTTTTTCTTGCGTTCGTCTGCATCGCTGCGCTGTCTTTGGTGACGGGTGGGCTCGGCTGGTTCATCCTCCGCAATGTGGAAATCGCGCAGAACACCATTGTTGAGCGTGCTATGCCGGCGGTCGCCCATGCCCGCGAGATTGCAGAAGTTGCCAACCAAATCATTGTCCGGGCACCGCTGCTGACCAACGCCCGATCCCACGTCGCGCGCGAAGAAACCGCGTCGACCCTGTTCCGTCAGGCAAATACGCTTCAGGACATTCTCGATCAGGTCCGCCGCTATGGTTATGACGACAAGCGTATCGACGATCTCGTCAGTTCGGCCGGATTGTTGACGAGAAATCTTCGCGAGCTGAACAAGCTGGGCGCCAGTCGGTTCGATCTCAAGCGGGAATTCTCGCAATCAGTGCAACAATCAATTGCGGCCGCGCAGAGTCTTGCCGATCTTTCCGAAACATTGGTCGCGAACGCCACCATGGGGCTCACCGCTGTTATCTCAAACCTCTATGAGCTGGTGGAACCGGGTACGCGGATCAAGGAAACCATGGAGGCATTGGACCGGCTGACAGAAGTGGATCAGTTCCTGCTTGAACGCATGTTCGAGTTAAGGCTGCGTGCCTCCCAACTTGCGCTGCTGGTGAACCAGTTGGAGCGGGCAGGCAGTGCTCGCGAAATCGTTGAAATAGCGACCGATTTCGCCAACCACATGGGTATTCTCAAGCGCCGGCTCCATTTCATTTCCGACCCAGCCCGAAACAGCCAGGCGAGCGGTTTCCTGAACGAGCTGAGCGAGGCTTCGCAGCCTGGCAAGTCCAACATTTTTGCGGCCAAGCGCAATATTCTCAAAGCCAATCAGGCCATTTACGAACTCACGGCTCGCAATCGCTCCTTGTCGGAGCGACTGAGTTCCACGGTTCTCGATCTCGTGGCGCGGTCACAGTCGCTGGCGGACCATGCGGCGGTCGAGGCCCAGGATGCGGTTCAAACCGGGCTCGTCATGCTCATGATCCAATCGTTCGGAATTATCTCCGTCGCCGGCCTCATCATATGGCTCTACGTTAGTGGACAGGTTATTCGTCGACTCCAGGCCCTCGCTGGCGTCATGCAGAAGCTGGCCGAGGGCAGCCTCGATGTCCAGGTTGACACGAGCGGCAGTGATGAACTCTCCGAGATGGCTGAAACGGTCCAGGTGTTCAAGGAGCAGGCCATCGTCAAACGCCAGCTGGAGAAGGAGCGAGACCGTACCGAGGCTGAGTTGCGACGCCACAAGACCAAGCTGGAACAGATCGTCACCGCGCGCACGGCACAGCTTTCGGAGGCAAATGCGCGGCTGCAGGACGAGGTCGCGCTTCACACGGTCGCTCGCGAGAGAGCCGAGCAGGCCAGCAAGACAAAATCAGAGTTCCTTGCCGCCATGAGCCACGAGATCCGCACTCCCATGAACGGTATTTTGGGGATGCTGCGCATCCTCGAGGACGGCCCTCTGGCAGACGAGCAGCGCGACCGCCTGGCCGTCATCCGCTCGTCGAGCCAGACACTCAACGGCATTCTGAATGATATTCTGGACTATTCGAAAATCGAGTCCGGTGAAATCCAGATCAACGACGTCGATTTCGATCTCGCTCAGCTGATCGAGGATATCGTGGTTTTGATGCGCTTTCGCGCAGCTGAAAGAAACAACGACCGTCTCGAGTCCGTGGTTTCTGACGATTTACCTGCGGTTCTGCGATGCGACGCAAACAAGTTGAGCCAGGTGCTGCTCAATCTGATCGGAAATGGCCTCAAATTCACCGATGATGGGGTGGTTCGCCTCAAGGTCTCGCGTGTCGATGGAGCGGGCCCGGGCAAAATTGCGGTGAGATTCGAGGTCGAGGATAGTGGAATTGGTATCGAGCAGGGCGACCAGGAGCGCTTGTTTGAAGCTTTCTATCAATCACGGCGGCGCACGTGCTGCTTTCGTGGTGGGACCGGTCTCGGGCTGGCAATCTGCAAACGCCTCGTTGCGGCGATGGGGGGCAATATTCAGGTCGAAAGCAAGCCTGGCAGAGGAAGCCGCTTTTGGTTCACCTTGCACTTGCGCGAGGGCGACGGCGAAGTACTGAACCGCGCCAAGCTGGAATTACCGGACCGAGTGCACAAACGCGATGAGCTGTCCTTGCTTCTCGTGGAGGATAATGACGTCAATGCCATCGTGGCACAGACGCTGCTTGAGAAAATGGGCCACAATGTCATGCACGTCTCGTCCGGCGAGGAGGCCGTCGAGCTTGCTCGCGAGGAGA
>JAUVMS010000311.1 GCA_030600135.1 Hyphomicrobiales bacterium
CAGGATTCCATCCGGTACGCCGAGCGCGTCAGGCAACTCCGCCGGCAACTCTTCGATGAGCCGCACCATGTCATAGCCCATGTAGCCGAACACACCGGCTGCCATGGGCGGCAGCTCATGGGGCAGATCAATCTGCGATTCCGCCAGCACGGCGCGTAGCGATGCAAGCGTTCCGCCCTTTATCGGCTTGAAACGACTCGGGTCTTTTGCCGGATTGCGGTTGACCTCGGCGTGATCGCCGTTGGCGCGCCAGATGAGGTCGGGATCCAGTCCGATGATCGAATAGCGGCCCCTGACCGCACCACCCTCCACCGACTCCAGCAAAAAACTGTTCGCCCTGCCATACCCGAGCTTGAGCATGGCCGAAACTGGGGTCTCCAGATCGGCCACCAGTGTGGTCCAAACAACTTGTGGCTGGCCGGCCTCGTAAGTTTCGGAAAACCTCCCAAACGACGGCTCAATCCTGACACCGAATCCGGTAGTGCCAACGTTCGATGTCATGGGCGCCGTCATTTGCCTGGCTATCGCACATCGGCGCCGATGGTTCGCCGGAAGACGGTGTCGTTCACCGTGACCCCGAAGCGATCGCGAAGCGCGCCAGCATACTGAACCAACAACTCGTCTGAGAGTTGTCGTGTGATTTCGTTGCTCACCCGGTCACGTTCGGTTTTTTCGAGGGCGGAAGGCTTGGTCACATCGACGACTTTGAAAACAACGCGAGATTTGCCATCGGCCGATTGTGCGGTGCCAAGCCCGCCATCAGGCAGGGTGAACGCCTGGGCGACCGCGGCAGACGACAAACCCTCGCCCTGGCCACCGCGCTTGAGCGGGCCTACCGATTTGAACGATCCGCCAAGTTCCTCGGCAAGTTTCGACAACTCCACACCTGATCGGGCCTTGTCAGCCAGCGCGCGCGCCTTGCTTTGCAACGCCTCACTCCGTTTGCTTGCGACGTATTGCTCTTTGGCGTCTTCTTTCACCGTATCGAAGGGCTTGAGTTTTTCTGGGATGATGTCCACCACGTCGACCCAGGCGAACCCTCCGCTGGTCACCTCGATCGGATCGTTTTCAACGCCGACATCGCTTTCGAATGCCGTTCGCAGGAGCTGAGACGACGCTGGCAGATCGGCAACGTCCCTACCGTCGCGGCCTTTACCCGAGCGGTCGACCGCGTCGATCAAGAACCGCTTGAGATTAAGTTTGGAAGAAATTTCCTCCAACGTGCTGCCGCCCGCCCGCTCGTCTTCAATTGCATCATTGAGGTCCAAGATCTCACTGTTGGCACGATCTCGCGCCAGCTTGTCCTTAATCTTGTCCTTCACGTCCTCAAGACCACGCATTGAACCGGGTTGAACCTCGGTCACCCGCAGGATCACGGTTGAAAACGTACCCTCGACGGGTTCGCTGAACGTGTCCTTGGCGAGTGCGAACGCTGCCTCGGCAATCTTGGCGTCGGCCAACTGCCGCTTGGTTTTCTGCCCAAGATCGATATCGCTTTCGGTTTGTCCGCCAAGCTTTGCCACTTCAGCGAAGCTGGTGCCCGACTTCAGCGCGGCATGGGCTTTGTCCGCAGCCGCCATGTCGGGAAATGTTATTTGCGCGATCCGCCTGCGCTCGGGCGTCGTGTAGGTATCGATCTGCGATTCGTACTCTTGTTTGATGTCCTCATCGCTGATTTCAATCGTTGTCTTAAGTTCATCGGGGGTTACGACGAGGAGGTCGAGTTTGCGATACTGGGGTGCCGTGAAAGCTCGTTTGTGGTCATCGTAGTAGGTCTTGAGCGCGCTCTCATCAGGTTCTGGAATACTTTCGATCGAGTCCTGTGGCAGCTCAAAAAATTCAATCTTGCGAGTCTCGTTGCGGAATGAATTATAAGAATCGAGAAGCGTCGCGGGCACCGCCAAGTTGGAGATCAGCGCGCCGGAAACCTGGCCACGGACGATCGCATTGCGTTGATCCTGGACATAGCCCTGTTCCGAAAGCCCGACCTGGGCGAGTCCTTCCTCGAAACTACGTCGGCTGAACCTGCCGTCAGCCCCCTGGAACGCCGAGTTGGCTTGAATTCGCTTGGCGATCGCGTCGTCGGAAATACCGAGCCCGAGGGCTTGGGCGTGATTGTCGATTGCAGCGGTGCTAACCAGACGACTGAGCACCTGGTTCTCAAGTCCGAGCAGTCGTGCCTGCTCCGATGTTACGCGACGACCGAACCGGTAGCTGAGGCGCTGCAGCTCGTTTTGATAGGCAAGCCGGTATTCTTCGCTCGAGATTTTGCGTTCACCGATTTGCGCCACGGTCTGCGCCCCATAACCGCCAAAGATGTCGGCGATGCCCCAGACGGCGAAACTGAGAACCAAAAGTGCGATGAAGATCTTGGCGATCCAGCTTCCGGCACCTTTTCGAAGTTTGTCCAGCATGGCTCTACTAACGGTTATGACGTTGATGACATTGGCGAGAGGTTGCTAAGGCCTGCGAGGTCTGCCAAGCCTTGGCCGAGCGCATCATATGTATGCGCTAAGGGTTCGACAATCCAGCCCGCTATCGAGAACAAGCTCTAGCCCAATTGCTCAGGCTAATCGAGCCGACAAAATTTCGTGAAGGCTGCTGCTGCGCTCGCGTGGGACGGTTCAACCGGAAGGGATCAGATGGTGCAACGAAAGCCCCTTGTAGCCGGCAATTGGAAAATGAACGGTCTTGCCGCCGATTTGGGTGAAATCTCACGGTGCTGCGAACACGTCGCCGAACTTGGCACCAGCCTTGCGGCCGAGGTTATGTTTTGCCCACCCGCCACGCTGATATCGGCCACCGTCGAGCGGTGTCGTTCGGCTCGGGTCGCCGTCGGCGCGCAAGACTGCCATGTCGCGCAATCGGGCGCCCACACTGGCGACCTTTCGGCGCACATGTTGCGTGACGCCGGCGCCAGCGCGGTCATTGTCGGTCATTCCGAGCGCCGCGGAGATCATGGTGAAACCGATGCTCTTGTTGGAGCCAAAGCGGCGGCCGCGCACGACGCTGGTCTAACCGCGATCATTTGCATTGGCGAAACGGCAGGTCAGCGCCACTATGGGTTGACGCTCAATGTGTTGGAGCGCCAGATTTCCGGTTCTGTGCCGAACGCTGCAACTGGCTCGAACACCATCATCGCCTATGAGCCTGTCTGGGCCATTGGAACCGGCCTGACACCGACGCCCGACGATGTCGCTAACGCCCACGCTTTCATGCGCGAGCGGCTCGGCGGCCTCATCGGCGCAGCCGAAGCGGCCCAAATCCGTTTGCTCTATGGCGGCTCGGTCAAGCCCGCAAATGCCCGGGAACTCATGCAGATCGCTGATGTCGATGGGGCTCTCGTCGGTGGCGCAAGTCTCAAGGCCAATGACTTTTGCGGCATCATCGACGCCTTCGTCACGAAGTAACAACTGTTTTGCGGCAAATTTAACTAAGCGGGGTCAAAGACCGCGTAAAGAGTGCGCGCTTAGTTACAATTCTGATGCGCCTGCAATGTTGGAGACTACGAGCGCATGCTCATGAAGGCCTGGATAAGCGGAGTTGTCATTGGGATTGGCGTCGCGATCGCGTGGCCGTCATACGCGGCACCTATGAACACAGCGACTTGTGTGGCGTTTTTCAGTGAGCACAAGGAACTTGAAAAGACCGGCGCCAAAGCAGATCTGGCACTCGATCCGAACTGGGCCAAAGTCAACCTCCCCGACGAGCGCTTTCACCGGGTCCTGCGCTATATTGTCGTCGCCGAGGGCCTAAAATTTCGCTGTCCAAACATCGCCATGTCCGGTCCGGGCGCAGCGCACAACTTGCCGGTGCGCAATCCCCATGCAGGCACTAGAGAGCGCGAGACGACGACAAAGAGCAAGACCGTGACACCAAAGGTGCCAGAGTTGCCGGTCCGCAAGAGCACGGTCAGAGCCAATAACTCGGGTTGACCGACCCATGCCTCTTGAAAGTCTCCGCTCACGCATCACTTAGGCTATTGTTTCAGCTCTTTCGGTAGGGTGGATTGTGCCACCGGCGGGGCTGGCCAGGCACGTGCGCATCGTGTATGAAGCGCCAATTCACGAAACGAATAAGATTGTGAGCCAATGTCCACAGTTGTGCTGGTCATTCACTTGATGATTGCTGCGGCGCTTGTGGCAACTGTGTTGCTTCAGCGTTCAGAGGGCGGCGCGCTCGGTATCGGCGGCGGCGGTGGAATGATGGCCGGCCGCGGTGCTGCGAACTTGCTGACCCGCATCACGACCTTTCTTGCCGCAGCATTCTTTGTATCGAGCATCACGCTCACCGTACTCGGTCAACGATCGGGCGAGCCGACCAGCATTCTCGACCGCCTTGGCACCGAGCAATCGGGTCCTGCCGCACCGGGCAGCGACACACCGGGCCGCGGCGGCATCCTCGACAAACTCGAGCCCAAAGCACCGCTGCAGCCTCTTGGTCCGCAAGTGCCCCAATCCCAGTAGGTCGGTTGCTCGAGCGCTACTCCACTGCAGAATAGCGTCCGGTCCAGCGCGCCCAATGCTCTCGACTGGCATGCCCGAGTCCGTGAACGTCCTGAGTGACCCTGGGGATTTGATCCGTTGGCGGGCCGCTTCCCACGCGGTTGGCAGAGGGCATAGTGCGTAACAATTTCGTAACAAACGAAAGGTTTCTGTGTTTCCCGAATACATTCCTAACATCTTGAAATAATGACAGAAAACTAAAAGTCATTGGTATTTCGTTGCCCCCTCATGTGAAACAAATCCATCGCTCCTACCTCTCCAACTACAAGATCAGCAAGAAGTCGCAAGCACGGCAAACGGAGTTGGAGTGATGTTGATACAATCTTTCTTGAAGAGCCTCGGCGCCGGCCTCGCGGCTGCTGCCCTCGCATACGGCGTCCAGTTGACCACCGCCAAGGCGGCCGAGGGCCCGACATGTGCACCACGCATCGCCGTCGTCACCGGGCTGACCCAAA
>JAUVMS010000260.1 GCA_030600135.1 Hyphomicrobiales bacterium
AAGACAAGATGGAAGCCATGCGTTCGGCAGGAATTGCGGTATCAAAATCGCCGGCAGGTCTTGGAACTACGCTCGTGGAGGTGCTTCGAAACGGAAGTGTTGTATGAAATCGATAGTGTCACAAACCATGTCATACAGCACATGAATGTTCCGGTATCCATGTCGCACTGATCCAAGGGTTCAGGTGTTCTCGGGAGAGTAAGTGACTCACGATCTTGTCCCACTTGCGATTCGTGCCTGTCGAACAAAGGAAGCAGACGACTCAAACTCAACTGAGCTGTCAGGGCTCACTTAAGGATTAGGAGGCACAGGCAATGGCCAAGATGAGAGCAATTGATGCCGCAGTTCGCATCCTCGAAATGGAAGGAATATCCTGCGCTTTCGGTGTTCCCGGCGCAGCTATAAACCCATTCTATTCGGCCCTTAAAGCGCGCGGTAAGATCCGTCATATCCTCGCGCGGCATGTCGAGGGTGCTTCGCATATGGCCGAAGGCTACACGCGTGCCAGGGCTGGTAATATCGGCCTCTGCATTGGCACTTCCGGCCCGGCCGGGACTGACATGATCACGGGGCTGTACTCTGCTTCGGCCGACTCGATCCCCATCTTGTGCATCACGGGACAGGCCCCGCGCGCCAAGCTCGACAAGGAGGACTTCCAGGCCGTCGACATAGAGTCGATCGCCAGGCCGGTGACCAAGTGGTCGACGACGGTCATGGAGCCTGCTTTGGTTCCCATGGTCTTCCAAAAGGCCTTTCACATTATGAAGTCTGGCCGCCCCGGTCCGGTGCTGATCGATTTACCGATCGACGTGCAGATGGCGGAGATCAACTTCGACGAAGACACTTACTTTCCCTTGGAGCCCTACAAGCCGAAAGCGACACGCAAGCAGGCCGAAAAAGCCATTGAGATGCTCAACGAGGCCGAGCGCCCGCTGATCGTGGCCGGCGGCGGCATCATCAATGCTGATGCTTCCGAGCTGCTGGTAGAGCTGGCCGAGACGACGGGTGTGCCCGTGATCCCGACGCTGATGGGTTGGGGCACAATCCCGGACGATCATCCGCTGATGGCGGGTATGGCTGGTTTGCAGACGAGTCACCGCTATGGCAACGCCACCTATCTCAAGTCGGATTTTGTGTTCGGGATCGGCAACCGGTGGGCAAACCGGCACACCGGCTCGATCGAAAAGTACATCGCTGGTCGAAAGTTCATCCATGTCGACATCGAACCGACGCAGATCGGCCGCGTGTTCGCTCCTGATTACGGCATTGTGTCGGACGCAAAGGTCGCGCTCGAACAATTCGTCGCGGTTGCCAAGGAGTGGAAAAAGGCTGGGAAACTGAAAGACCGCAGGGAGTGGGCGGACGAATGCGAGCATCGCAAGACGCACATGTTGCGCAAATCGCATTTCGATCAGGTGCCTCTCAAACCGCAGCGCGTCTACGAGGAAATGAACGAAGAGTTCGACCGCGACACCTGCTATGTCACGACCATCGGACTGTCGCAGATCGCCGGAGCACAGTTCTTGCATGTTTATAACCCGCGCAACTGGATCAACTGCGGTCAGGCTGGCCCGCTCGGCTGGACCCTGCCGGCGGCTCTTGGCGTGCGTGCGGCACTGCCGGAAAAGAAAATTGTGGCGCTGTCGGGCGACTACGACTTCCAATTCATGATCGAGGAACTCGCCGTTGGTGCACAGCACAAGTTGCCGTATCTGCATATCGTTGTGAACAATTCGTATCTCGGTCTGATCCGGCAAGCCCAGCGCGGCTTCGAGATGGATTTCGAGGTCAGCCTGGCATTCGAGAACATCAACGTAGATGCGGACGGCGACGCCATCCCGGGATATGGCGTCGATCACGTGGCCGTTGCCGAGGCCCTCGGCTGCAAGGCGGTACGTGTGAAAAGCCCAAATGAGTTCAAGGAGGCATTCGCCAAGGCGCAAGCGCTGATGGATGAGCATAAGGTGCCTGTTGTCATGGAGTTCATCCTCGAACGCGTGACCAATATCGCCATGGGTGTTGAGGTCGACAGCGTAAACGAGTTTGAGGACGTCTTATGTCTCGATGCCTCGCTGACGCTGGAGAGCGGTTGGGTGAGCATGCGCCACGAGGACGACGGCACTGGAGAAAAACCTGACGCGCCGTCCGACTAGGGATAGGCCCTGATGCCCAGGTCGATGAACAAGAGGGTTTAGAAAGATGCCGAATTTTGCAGCCAACATCACCATGCTCTTCCAGGAGCACGACTTCCTCGACCGTTTCGCGGCTGCCGCCAAGGAAGGATTCCAAGGCGTCGAGTACCTCTTCCCTTACGATTTTGACACGCAGCAGCTTGTCGAGCGCCTCACCGCCAATGGCCTCACGCAAGTGCTGCACAATCTGCCTGCCGGGGATTGGGGTGCGGGGGAGCGCGGCATCGCGATCTTTCCTGACCGCCAGGGCGAATTTCAGGACGGCGTTGGCCGAGCAATTGAATACGCCAATGCGCTTGGCTGCCCGCAGGTCAACTGCCTCGCGGGCATCGTGCCCGAGGGCGTGGACGAAGCTGCTTCGCGCGACGCGTTTGTTGATAATATGAAGTTCGCTGCCGGCAAACTGAAGGATGAAGATATCAAACTGTTGATTGAGCCGATCAACACCCGCGATATCCCAGGCTTCTTCCTCACGGGCACGACGCAAGCACTCGATATCATCGCCGACACGGGCTCGGACAATATTTGGGTTCAATACGACATCTACCATATGCAGATCATGGAGGGTGACCTCGCCCCGACCATGAAGAAGCACCTCGACCGCATCGCCCACATCCAGTTTGCCGACAATCCCGGACGTCACGAACCGGGAACGGGCGAAATCAACTATCAGTTCCTGTTCAATTTTCTCGATGGGATTGGCTATGGCGGCTGGATTGGCTGCGAATATATTCCAGCGACAACAACGGCGGAAGGGCTCGGCTGGTACAGACCGTACGCAGGTACCCCCAAAGCGGTCTGAACACCGCGACGGCCAAAACAACAGACCAAGACAAGGTAGCACGAAGGAAAACGGCAATGGCAAATGTTGGTTTTATCGGCCTTGGCACCATGGGTGCCCCGATGGCGAGCCACTTGCTCGATGGCGGTCATCAGGTTACGACCGCTACGCAATTTGCGCCCGCCCCAAAGGAGCTCCTGGATAAGGGCTTGCAGACCGTCGACACCAACAAGGCCGTCTCGGAAAAGTGCGACGTCATCATCTCCATAGTTCCCGACACGCCGCAGGTCGAATATGTTTTGTTCGGCGAAAACGGCGCAGCCGAAGCCTTGGGCGCTGGCAAAATCTTCGTTGACATGAGCTCGATCTCGCCAATCGCGACCAAGGAATTCGCCGCAAAGGTCAACGAGACGGGCGCCGAGTATCTTGACGCACCGGTCTCCGGCGGCGAAGTCGGCGCCAAGGCGGCCTCGCTCACGATCATGGTGGGGGGACCACAAGACACTTTCAACAAAGTGATGCCGCTGTTCGAGCTGATGGGTAAGAACATCACGCTTGTCGGTGGCAATGGCGACGGCCAGACAACCAAGGTCGCCAACCAAATTATCGTCGCCCTCAACATCCAGGCAGTCGGCGAGGCCCTGCTGTTCGCGTCCAAGGCCGGCGCCGACCCAGCAAAGGTCCGAGAGGCATTGATGGGTGGATTCGCATCGTCCAAGATTCTCGAAGTTCACGGTGAGCGCATGATCAAGCGCACTTTCGATCCGGGCTTCCGCATCGAACTTCACCAGAAGGATCTCAATCTAGCCTTGCAGAACGGCAAAGCGATGGGCCTGAGCCTGCCGAACACCGCGACTGCCCAAGAGATGTTCAACGCCTGCGCGGCCCACGGTGGCAAGGCATGGGATCATTCCGCGCTGGTTCGTGCGCTTGAGATCATGTCCAACCACGAAATCGCATCGGCAAGTACTTGAACGCGAGTCGGTTCCGACAGCAATGTAACCAGCCCGCTATAAGGGAGAGCGGCATGGCGGCGACAAATGTGACAACAGAGCCACGCCGATTTCTCAGGGGTCTGTTTGATGCTGCCGTTAAGGCCGCCGACCCGACCCATTGCCTTAAGCCCTTCCTTCCCGCACCGCCCAAGGGGCGCACGATCGTTGTCGGTGCCGGGAAGGCGGCGGCCTCAATGGCGAAGGCCGTCGAAGACGATTGGCAGGGTCCGATCGAGGGTCTCGTCGTCACACGCTATGGGCATGGGCTATATTGCCAGCATATCGAGGTCATTGAAGCCGCGCATCCGGTGCCCGATGCAAAAGGTCAGGCGGCCGCCAAGCGCATACTTAAATCCGTCGATGGCCTAAGTGCCGACGATCTTGTCTTGTGCCTCATCTCGGGCGGCGGATCGGCGCTACTGGCTTTGCCTGGTGTTTCGGATGGGCCAGAGGGCCATTTCGAGATTTCGCTTTCCGAGAAACAAGCAATCAACAAGGCGCTTTTGAAGTCCGGCGCCAACATCGTTGAGATGAACACGGTGCGTAAACACCTGTCGGGAATCAAAGGCGGCCGTTTGGCGGCCGCCGCGCACCCGGCGAAAGTGCTAACGCTTGGCATTTCCGATATCCCTGGCGACGATCCGGCCGTCATCGCCTCGGGGCCAACACTTGCCGATCCGACAACCGCCGTGGATGCGCTGGCGATCCTGAAACTATATGCAATTGACGTCCCCGAAAACGTTGCAGCCTTCCTTGTCTCGCCGGCCGCCGAAACACCAAAGGCGGACGATGAGCGTCTCGCCAACGTCGGTTTCAAGATGATCGCTGCACCGCAGGCATCACTTGAGGCGGCAGCCCAAGTTTGTCGCGATCTCGGAATGAAGCATGAGATCCTCGGTGACGCGATTGAAGGCGAAGCTCGTGTCGCCGCGGAGGAGCAGGCTGACCTTGCCATGAAAATCGCGCAGTCTGATAAATTAGGCACTGCTCCAACAGTGTTAATCTCAGGCGGCGAAACGACGGTGATGGTCAAGGGCACCGGTCGCGGCGGGCGAAATGCCGAATTCCTGTTGGCGCTTGCGATCGCGCTCGACGGTGAGCCGGGAATCCACGCCCTTGCCTGCGACACGGACGGTATCGATGGCAGCGAGGACAACGCCGGCGCCTACATCAGCCCGGACACACTTGAGCGCGCTGCCGCCAAGGGAATCGATGCCAACGCCTTTCTCGACAACAACGATGGTTACTCGTTCTTCGAGGCCTTGGGCGATCTCATCAAAACCGGTCCCACGCGGACCAACGTCAACGACTTCCGGGCAATCCTGATCATGGGTGAAGGACAATGAGGCGCAACCGCGACACTAATACCAGTTCTTGTTAGTAGTAACCCATTTCACCGCAGCGATTCCCCCCCGTGGCGAGCTAGGCAGCACCATGATCTGTGTGGTTCCGATAGAAGGGCGGTTCAATACTCCTTGGTGTCGGCTACTCTGCGGCGGCCTTCGAGCTCGCCATTTCATCGCCAATGGCGCCATCAGATTTCATATCAGCGATTTCGTCTGTGCTCATGCCCAGGACTTCAGTAAGGATCTCGTCGGTGTGCTCGCCCAGAAGGGGTGAGCGCTCGACATCGCATGGTGAATCCGACAGTTTGATGGGATTGCCAACAGTCAGATATTTGCCGCGTGTGGGATGATCAACTTCCACGACCGTACCCGTCTCGCGCAGGG
>JAUVMS010000072.1 GCA_030600135.1 Hyphomicrobiales bacterium
CTATAGGCGCGGGCGTTCATCGTCATGGTGAGTTCGGTGCCACCATTGTTAGGACTGACCTCGAACAGCGTGTCCCAAACTGTGCCATGACTATCGGCGACAAGCCGCACGGGACTGTCTTGGACGAATTCCGTGACCTCCAACTCCGTTGAGACTTCTTTGCCACGCATGAGGCGTGTTTCGCGAAAGCGGGCGCCGATGCCCGATTTGTTTTCCGACAAGAATTCGACACGCATGATGTGAGGTATTGCCTTTGAAAAATTCTCAATTTCGGAAACCGTCTTGAAAACCAGATTGATGGGAGCTTTTATGCTTCGCGTTACGACAGTTCGGGTCATGGTCCACTTCGGCCGGGCGATGGATAATCTCTGGGAACCCAGGCTATCGCTGGATTGCGCTATCCAAATGGCGTCACCAACCGTGGATTGAAATGAGCCGACGATCCGCTTTGGAAGTTGTCTTGGTGGTGGTTCGAATACTAGCGTAGCTGTTCGAGAACCGGCGAAGCGACGCGACGGCACCGACGTGTGCCAAGGAAATCCGACCCATTCAACTTGCCCTGGAGGCAACAACTCGGCGTGTCAAACCAAATGGTTGAACTCCGCGACAACGGCCTCGTAGACGGCACGCTTGAACGGCACGATAAGTTTTGGAACTTCCGCCATTTTGGCCCATCGCCAGGCGTCGAACTCGGGTTTGTGCTCGCCGTGTTCATCACCCAGTTCGACTTCGGAATCGTGACCGGTGAAGCGCATGGCGAACCATTTCTGCTTTTGCCCGCGGAACCGGCCCTTGAGCGCCTTGCCGATGAGATGGGGTGGTAGGTCGTAAGTTAGCCAATCACGGCTTTCGGCGACAACCGTGACACTGGTGATACCAGTCTCCTCACGCAACTCGCGCAGGGCGGCGTTGCGCGGATCCTCGCCCTCGTCGATGCCGCCTTGGGGCATCTGCCAAGGCGCCGCGGCCAGTGCGTTGTCGTGTAGTTTCGGAATGCGTCGCCCAATCCAAACCAGGCCCTCGGCGCTTAGACCCATGGCGCCAACACAGGGGCGGTAGGGCAGCTTGTCCAGGTCGTGCGGCGTGGGCTCGAATTTCTTTGACATGGGCAATCAATCCGAATGAAACACCTGCAGCCTGCTAGGCCCGGCGCGCTAATTGTTTGATGTGTCCTGTGGCCCGTCATCGGGCGGAATGGAAACCGTAATACCCCCTGTTCCAATGGAAATTCCGGGTGGCATTACAATCTCAGAGATCGAAGTTTCATCGGATAACGCTGGCATCTGCGCACCAACGCGGCCATCTGGCGAAATGGTCACCGCTGCCGCAGGTTGCTGATAGCTGCTCGATGCCTTGGGTTTTTGTGGATCGAGATTGGCTTTCGCGGGCTCGGGCGGCTCGACGGCAATGCTGGCAAATGGCTCCCCGCCGCTACCGTCGGAATTGGCAGCGACATAGAGCGAGGCGGCCAGCGCAATGGCCATCACCAGCATTATTGTTGCCACGAGTGGCTTCATGCTTCAGGTCCCCTCGTGCAGCACTTGCCGCCGCGCCCCCGAAGCAAAGCGCTGGACATGAGAATTGTACTGTTCATGCCGCCTCTCGCGGCTCGGTCAATCGCACTAATTCGGAACAGTACTCTTTTCGACCGACGGTGCTTTCTCGGCGGTCTGACCGCGAATGAAATTCAGTGCGTAATTCAATTGCTTATCCTTCTCGCGGGCCTTTGGAACGTAGGCTGACGAGCCCGACGACTCCTTGCCGTCCTCGCTATTGAGGTGACCGCGCAAGCTGGATTCGCCGCGGGGCCGGGACTGGCGTTTCTTGTACTCTTCCGGAAGGTCCTGCTCGACGACGACATTCGGATCGATACCCTTGGCCTGGATCGAACGGTTTGACGGCGTGTAGTAGCGCGCTGTCGTCAGGCGAATGGCGCCCTTCGAGCCCAGTGGAATGATGGTCTGCACCGAGCCCTTGCCAAACGAGCGCGTGCCGATGACTGTTGCGCGGCGGTGGTCCTGAAGAGCGCCGGCGACAATCTCCGATGCCGATGCCGAACCGCCGTTGATCAACACAACCAGCTTCTTGCCGTCGGTGAGATCTCCGGGGCGTGCATTGGAACGTTGGGTCTCTGACAAATTGCGGCCGCGCGTCAGGACGATCGAACCCTTTTCGAGGAACGCATCGGTGACGGCAATGGCCTGATCGAGCAGCCCGCCCGGGTTGTTGCGAAGGTCGATCACATAGCCCTTGAGCTTGCCACCAATCTCTTTCTTCAGCTTTGCGACGGATTTCTTCAATTCGGCGTGGGTTTGCTCGTTGAAGGTGGAAATTCGCAGATATCCCACATCACCGTCGGCGCGATGGCGAACCGGTGTAATGCGAATGACGTCGCGCACGATCTTGATTTCGAGCGGTTCCTCGTTGTCCTTGCGAACAATCGTTAGCTTGATGGGTGTATTGACCGGACCGCGCATCTTTTCGACCGCCTGTTCCAGGGTCATGCCCACAATCTGCTCGTCATCCAAGTGGGTGATGAGGTCGTTGGCCTGGATGCCGGCCCGCTCAGCCGGTGTGCCTTCGATCGGCGAGACAACCTTGACGACGCCGTTTTCCATCGTGACTTCGATGCCCAGGCCGCCAAACTCACCGCGGGTTTGCACCTGCATGTCACGGAAATGCTTTGGATTGAGATAGGCGGAGTGCGGGTCGAGCGCGCTCAGCATGCCGTTGATGGCAGATTCGATGAGCTCGGAATCGTCTGGTTTTTCAACGTAGTCCGAGCGGACGCGCTCCAAGACATCGCCGAATAGATCGAGCTGGCGATAGATTTCCGAGTTGGCGGCGCTCGCCGTTTGCGTGCGCGCGACATTGTAAACCGCTGTGCCGGTAATCGCTATCGCGAAGATTAGAAAGGCCCAAAACGCGAGTTCGGGTTTCCGCATCATCCCTGTACCTTCTTTGCACCGTTCGACCACCATGGATCGGGGTCAATTGGCCGTCCGTCCTTACGGAACTCTATATAGAGGACCGGGGCGACGCCCTCCTTGCGAGAAGCAGACGACCGTTTCTTGGCTGACATCTTGCCCACTGGTTCACCCGAAAGGACAAACTGGCCCACAACTACATCAATCTCGGCCATTCCGGCCAGGAGGACATGATACCCGCCGCCTGCATTGATGATCAAGAGTTGCCCGTAGCTCAAAAATGGCCCCGCGTAAACGACCCAACCATCGTTCGGTGACGTAATTTGGGCACCTGGGCGGGTTTCAACAGCAATTCCTTTCGACTTCTTGCCGAACTTCGCCTTGTCACCAAAACCCATCAGGCGCTGGCCCTTGGCGGGAAAGGCCAGGCGACGCTTCGCCTTGGCGAACGGAATAGCGGGCTTGATGCGGGCCGGGCTGGCCATGGCGACCTGAGTTTCTAGCTGTGTTCCGCCTTGCGTTTCGCGTACAGGTTCAGGGGCTTGGCCCGGTGCCGTGCCGGCCTTGAGTTCTTCCTCATAGGACCCCAAGCCAGCCTTTTCAGATACGGTTCGGTCGAGCTTTGAGATCAGTTCATTGAGATTGGCCACGCGTTTCTTGTGCTGATCGGCAATACGACGGACCTCGGCAAGCTCCGTTTGAGTTTGCATGAGGCGCGATTTCTTGGCCGTCACCAAGGCACTTAGCCGCTCTCGCGCATCGACGAGTTGGCGATTTTCGGCCCGCAGTTGTTCACCTTGAGTGTTGATTTCATTCATCACCCGATCGAGTTCCGCGAGACGAGAGGCGAGCGCTTGGGCCTTGTCGCGAAGCTCGGGAAAGATCGATGCGAGCAGCATGGCGCTACGGACCATGCCGAGCGCGTCACGTCGCGGTGTCGTGACAACGGGCGGCGGGTTGCGTCCCATGCGTTGCAGCGCCGCGAGGAGCTTACCCAAGGTGGCGTGTTGGCGTTGGAGCGATCCCATCAAAAGGGCTCGCTGGGCGTCGAGTTCGCCGAGGCGTGCTTCGATCTCACCCAGCTTGGCCTCGCTTTCCTGCACACGCTTGGCCACGTCGATGAGCTGTGTATTGATTTTCGCCCACTCGCGATCCAGGTCCTTGGCGCTGGTGGAGAGACCAGTTTCGCGGCCTCTGACTTTTTCGAGTTCGCGTTTGCGCTTTTTCAGTTGATCTTGGGCTTGGTCGCGGGACAGCTTTTCTTCGGCAGATGCAGGTTTGACCACATGCAACACCGTGACAGGGCACAACGCCAAGCCTGCGGTAAAGCACAGAGCCAGGCCTGTGGCAAAGCAAGGTGCGAGGGATCGGTGGTTGCGCAGCGTCATGGTCTCTGATTGGGCGCCGCCGAAGCCGGCGAGTTGGGTTTAGGCGTTCGTACCTAACGATAAGAATGCGACGTTAGTGTTACCCAACCGTAGCGCACGTGGTCCAACGGAAAGGCCAGTCAGTCCACTGCCGTCTTCACGATCGATGGTAGGGGTGACCGGCCAAAATGGTCATCGCTCGGTAGATCTGCTCCAACAACACGAGCCGTGCAAGTCCGTGGGGCAATGTCATTGCGCTCAAAGTAAGCCTTGTATCGCTTGATTCCAACAAATCGCGGGCGTGTCCATCGGGCCCTCCGAGCATGAAAGCCAGGCCTGAGGCCCCGCCATCTCGATGACGAGCCAAGACATTGGCAAATGAGCGGCTATCGTGCGCCTTGCCTCGCTCATCGAGGGCGACGCGATATGAGGCCGTCGCGGTCGCCTCGAGAAGGCGTTTGGCTTCGTTGGCCTTGCGAACGCCCGCCGATTTGTCCCGGCTTTCCGTCAACTCTATGATTTCAAGTGGCGACAGGTGAACCGGGCGGCCTTGATTGCCGATGCGCTCGCAATAGTGCTCCTGCAGCGCACGCTCGGGCCCTGGCTTAAGCCGGCCAACGGCAGCCACGATGAGCTTCAAAGGCCTATCCGATCGTTACCCTGGCTTAGACGCAGTGCTCTCAGAGCCGGTCGTCAGGCAGGTATCGCGTCACTTGGCCGGTCGGCGGCCCACATCTTTTCAAGATTGTAGAACTCGCGCACTTCGGGCCGGAATATGTGAACGAGCACGTCGCCTGCATCGATGAGCACCCAATCGCAATGGGGCAAGCCCTCGACACGCGCGCGGCCGTGACCTTTATCCTTGAGCCTTTTGAGAAGCTGGTCGGCGACGGCGCCGACATGCCGGTGAGAGCGTCCCGAAGCGACGATCATCATGTCACCGATCGACGATTTACCCTCGAGGTCGATCTTGACGATGTCTTCAGCCTTGGCGTCTTCAAGACAATGAATCACCAGTGCAAGTAGTTGAGCCGATCCATGCTCACTGGGCAATACATCGGCCGGAGGCATACCTCTAGCGGCATCCTCATAGAGGGTTGGCATGTTTAGGTGGTCGTCCTTTCGTCATAGACCCTTCAACTGCGGGTTTGCCGCCAGGCTTACGACTTAGTTCAGTATTCGCGAGACAAATGGCGGCAGTGCTTGCAAATCAAATACCCGCAACAGGCATGATAACGCGGCAATGTGTCATAATTCAACAAGCACCAGTATAGCCGATTGAAATTGCGGCACAACGTGTTGCTCGCGAGTTGCAAAAAACAACCCTAACAGATTTGCCAACGCCCGCAGCGGGATGTCATGGCATCGATGTCGATTTTTGGCGCTATGAGCCCGGGTCTGGAAGCAATTACTCAATTAATTCCGGGTCTTGGTGTCTGATTGCGGTCGAGGAAATGGGCGAGAGCGGGATATCGAGATAGGCCCAGGCCGGCGACATCATCGTCGCAAGGCCAAGGACATCCTCGGCGGCGACACGGTACGGCGCAATGAAGGTTCCCGCCGGAGAGGCAAGCGCGCGATAGCGCCAACCCGGTCGGTCGATCACAATCAGCGGCAGCGTGGCGACGATGCGGCGCCAATTCTTCCATTGATGGAATTGAGCGAGATTGTCGGCGCCCATCAACCAGACGAAACGGACCTCTCGAAAGCGCGTGTTCAGATAAGCCAGCGTTTGTGCGGTAAACGAAGAGCCGAGGCCAACCTCGAAGCCGGTTACGTCGATGCGCCGATGATCGGCGACGGCATCGGCGAGACGCAATCTCATGTCGAGCGCGGCCAACTCGCTATGGCTCTTGAGCGGATTGCCGGGCGTTACAACCCACCAGACGCGGTTGAGCCCGGCGCGTGCCATCGCATGCAGGCTGATATGGCGGTGACCAGCATGAGCCGGATTGAATGAGCCGCCGAGCAGCCCGATCCGCATGCCTGGCAAGGCGAGCGGCGGTTTGAAGGCAGGTGAGGGAGCCGCAAGCACGTTTCAGTCGGCCTCGCCTTTCGCTGTGTCGGTTTTCTCCATCCAGCGATCGTAGCACGGCGTGGTATCGCGTACGTCGTAGTAGTCGGATTTAACAGCGACGAAGATATGGTGACTGGTCTTGAGCCCGGTCGGCCGCTCGAGCGTGCCGGCCAAGATGCTGATCCGACCGTCATCTGGCCGGCGCCAGAACATGCTCGAGCCGCACTTTGAGCAAAACCCACGCTCGGCCCTGTTCGATGAACGGTACCAGGCGAGGTGATCGCTGCCATTGATCAGCTTGAACTGCTCGGTCGCAACTTGTGTCGCGGCAACGTAGTGACCGGTCCAGCGCGCGCACTGGCCGCAATGGCATTGAATCACTGGGCGGAAAGGCGCCTTGATCGCAAAGCGGACGGCGCCGCAGAGGCAGCCGCCCGACAATTCGTCTTTCGGATTTGGCATGCGGTTTATGTGCCCTCTTACGGGTTGCTTTTGGGACTTTTCGCTTGGACTTCAGGACGGGCGGGTTTGGCCGCTGCCGCGAACGACGTATTTGAAGCTCGTCAGCTGCTCCAGGCCAACTGGGCCGCGGGCGTGCATCCTGCCCGTCGCGATGCCAATTTCCGCTCCCATGCCGAATTCCCCGCCGTCGGCGAATTGGGTCGAGGCATTGTGCATGACGATGGCGCTATCAACGCCCGAGAGGAAAGCGTCCGCCGTCGCCGCGTCATCGGTGATGATGGTCTCGGTATGCTGCGAACCGTAGCGCGTGATGTGGGCGATGGCATCGTCGACACCATCGACCGTCTTGACGGAGATGATGGCATCGAGGTGTTCGGTCGACCAGTCTTCTTCGCTGGCTTGTACCACTTGATTGCTCGCCGCTTGCGTCGCTGCATCACCGCGTACCTCGCAGTTGGCGTCACTGAGTGCTGCTATGAGCGGCCGCAAATGGGTCGGGACGGCGGCCTTATCGACCAACAGGGTTTCGGCGGCCCCACAGATGCCTGTGCGACGCATTTTGGCGTTTACCGTGATGTCCTTGGCCATTTCAAGGTCGGCGGCCTTGTCGACATAGACGTGGCAAATCCCTTCGAGGTGAGCAAAGACGGGTACGCGCGCCTCGTCTTGGACGCGGCCGACAAGGCTTTTGCCGCCGCGCGGAACGATGACATCGATGGCGCCGCCAAGGCCCCGCAGCATTTCGCCAACGGCCGCGCGATCGGTCGTCGGCACAATCTGGATGGCGCTTTCGGGCAGCCCAGCCTGCCTCAATCCCTCACTCAAACAATGATGAATGGCGCGCGCGGAATGCCAGCTGTCGGAGCCACCGCGCAAAATGGACGCGTTGCCCGACTTGAGACACAGCGCGCCGGCATCGGCGGTGACGTTGGGGCGGCTCTCGAAAATAATGCCAATGACCCCGAGCGGCGTGCGAACACGAGTGATACGCAGGCCGTTGGGTCGTTCCCACTCGGCAATAACGGCGCCCACGGGATCAGCCAGCGCGGCGATATCGTCGAGCCCTTGCGCCATGGCATCGATTCGGTCGGGTTTAAGGGTCAGACGATCAATGAACGCGTCCGTTTTGCCATTCTCTTGGGCCGCCGCGACGTCGGTCGCGTTTGCCGCAAGTATGGTGGCCATGTCGGTGCGGAGCGCTTTGGCGGCCAGGCGCAGCGCATCGTTCTTTGCCGACGTCGGGGCCGTGGCAAGCAGGCGTGCGGCGTCACGAGCGCGCGCGCCGAGAGCCAGCATCGTCTCGGCAATGTCCTCGGGCCGTTGTTCGGACTCAACCTGTGCGTCCATCATTTCAATTCCAAAAGCATTAAGCGGTATTCTTCTAACTCTAACCCATCGACGATGATTGGCGCAGCGTCAAGTCTTAGCGCATACGTCACTTGACGGGGACGCCCGGACAGGCCATCGATTTCAATCATTGCAACCATCTTGTCGTGGTGTAGGGAGCGGCTCTGGCCGAGTGAGAACTATGAGCGAGCAGCATTTTGCCTCTGATAACAACGCAGGCGTTTGTCCGGAGGCGCTCAAGGCGATGCTGCGGGCCAACGAGAGCGGCCATGAGGTCTCCTATGGCGATGATCGCTGGACACAGCAGGTGTGTGATCGGATCCGCGAATTGTTCGAGACCGATTGCGAGGTCTTTTTCGTGTTCAATGGCACGGCGGCAAATGCACTGGCGCTGGCATCGCTCTGTCAATCCTATCATTCGGTCATTTGCCACGAGTTGGCGCATATCGAGACCGACGAGTGCGGTGGTCCAGAGTTTTTCTCCAACGGCTCCAAAATCCTATTGGCCCAGGGTGAAAACGGCAAACTTACGCCCGACGCAATCGAGGCGTTGGTGACCAAACGAAATGATATCCATTTTCCAAAACCGAAAGTGGTATCGCTGACGCAAACGACGGAACTCGGTACCGTCTACACCGTGGAGGAGCTTCGCGCGATCGCGTCGATCGCGAAGCGGCGGGGTTTGAGCGTTCACATGGATGGCGCTCGCTTTGCCAATGCGGTGGCGGCGCTCGGGGTGCATCCATCGGAGCTGACCTGGCGGGCGGGTGTCGACGTGCTCTGCTTCGGCGGCACGAAGAATGGCCTGCCTGTCGGCGAAGCGGTGGTGTTCTTTCGCAGTGAGTTGGCGGAGGAATTTGCCTACCGGGTCAAGCAGGCGGGACAGCTGGCGTCGAAAATGCGATTCATTTCGGCGCCATGGCTCGGGTTGCTCGAAAACGACCTCTGGCTCAAAAACGCGGCCCATGCCAATGCCATGGCGAAGCGGCTGAGCGATGGTCTTGCCGACGTCCCCGGCGCGCGGATCATGTTCCCGAGCGAGGCGAACGCCGTATTCGTCGAGTTGCCGGAGCCAGCGCGGCGGGCCATGCTCGAGCGCGGCTGGCGTTTCTATACGTTCATCGGAGAAGGCGGGTGTCGGCTGATGTGCGCTTGGGATATCCAGCCGGAGACGGTCGACCGGTTTCTCGCCGACCTGCGGGAGGTGAGTGGGTAGTTCGTTGGCGATGGAAGCATACTATTGGCACTAAACATCGGTTGGTAGGACGACCGATATAACGTCTGGACGTATCGGCGAGTATTGAACAATGACGCTCAATTCCGATGAGATTGCCCGTTACAAACGCCATTTGGTGTTGCGCGATGTCGGCGGGCAGGGACAGCAGGCGCTCAAGGCGGCTAGCGTACTCGTTGTCGGCGCCGGCGGTCTCGGTTCGCCCGTCATCATGTATCTGGCGGCGGCCGGCGTCGGAACAATCGGCGTCATCGATGATGATGTCGTCTCGCTCGATAATTTGCAGCGCCAAATCATCCACGATACGCCATCCGTCGGCGAGCCCAAGGTCGAGAGCGCGGCGGCGACGGTCGCCCGCCTCAACCCGCACGTGACGGTCAAGACCTACAACGAACGGCTGACGGCTGAGAATGCGCTTTCCATCATCGGTGACTACGACATCGTTGCCGACGGGTCGGACAATTTCGCGACTCGCTATCTGGTGAACGACGCCTGCTATCTGGCGGCGCGGCCATTGGTCTTTGCCGCGCTCGGGCCGTTCGACGGCTATCTGACGACGTTTCGCGCGTTCGAAAACGGCGAGGAGGGAAATCCACGGCCGAGCTACCGGTGTATTTTTCCCGAGGCGCCGCCGGATGGAACGGTTGCGAACTGTGCCGAGGTGGGCGTGCTCGGCGCCGTGGCGGGTATCATGGGCACGCTGCAGGCCATGGAGGTGGTGAAGGAAATCCTCGGGCTCGGTGAATCCCTGGTTGGGTGCCTGGTCATCTACGACGCTCGGTCGACGCGCTTTGAGACAGTCAAGATTGCCTGGGATCCGACGAATCCGCTCAACGGAAAAGAAGCGACCATCAAGGACCTGTCGATGCATGTGACGGGCGGTGATGCGGCTTGCGTCGC
>JAUVMS010000442.1 GCA_030600135.1 Hyphomicrobiales bacterium
ACCTCAAGGTGGTGCGCGCGCTTTCCAATCATGTGATCGTCATGCGCATGGGCGAGGTGGTGGAGGAGGGACCGTCGCAGGCGATTTTCGCCAATCCCCGGCACGCCTACACGCAGGCGCTGCTGGCAGCAGCCTTCGATCTTGAGACAGCGCCGATGGGCGTGGTCGCGCAATAAGCGAACCACCTTCTGATGAGAACAGCCGGCTAACTGGCGCGTCGCGTTTCCTGAAAGGCTACCGGTTGCGTTCGCGCCGGCTTGGCAAGGGCCGGAAGGCGCTTGATGGCGGCAATCTCGGAGCCCTGCTTGGCAATTCGGCGAACCGCTTCCTCCAGCGTTTCGACGACGGCCATCATATGGAAAGCGTTGGCATGGAGGAGCCGCGCGTGATCGACCATGATGCCGACATGGCCCTTCCAGAAAACCAAATCGCCGCGCTGCAACTCGCTCGCGTCAGTGAGATTGGAGATCGGTTGGCCGACGCTGGACATCTGCATGTCGCTGTCGCGCGGACACTCGAGCCCGGCGGCCTGCATGGCGACCTGGAGCAAGCCCGAGCAATCGATGCCGAGTGCCGTCTTGCCGCCCCATAGGTAGGGCGTCGAGATAAACTGAACCGCGACAGCCACGAAATCATCGGCCAGTTGGCGCACGGTTGCTGCATGATGGGCGTAGATGAAACCCTCGTCCTTCAGCTCCACGAAATCTCCGTCGGCGGGGCAAAGACACATCTCGGCGTTGAGAAAGAGCGTGTCCTTCGGCGGAGTTTTAATGTCGGGTTCGCGGAACAGGTATGTGCGCGGGACCTTGATGCGGTGAGAGGTGAGACTCGGGCCGTGGCACAGGGCGTCGGTGCGCAGATAACCGACGTAGCCATCCCGGTTGAGTTGAACCCACGACCAGCCCTTGGCGTCCTCGAACACGGTTACAAGTTCGCCCGTCATTGCCTCGGTGTCGAGCGGTGCCTCGTTGGTCGGCGCTCGTCTGAGCGGTGTCGATGCACTGGTGACGTGACGCAATTCGCCCGATGTATATCGCGCGGCTTCAACCTCGTCTTTGAGGTGTTCAGCCGCCAAATCGGGCCGGTAGGGGTTGAGACGTGGATCGAGCTTGCTCATGTTCGTTGCCTCGCCTCAACTGACACGGAGTCCGATGCCGAATTTCCGTGCTGACCGCCAATCACCACTATGGTTTGCAAGCCGGCCGAAAAGTACCTCATTGCCCTATCCCCGCACCTCTACGCGTAACGAATAGCCAAATTGACCAGAAGGTCCTCATCAACTGGTCAGGATTCTCAGCACCTCGAAAATTGCACGCGCGCCTTGGGGCTCGCCGCCACGCGGTCGCGCAGGCCTCTTGCTCGGCACCCAGCCAAAAATGTCGAGATGTGCATAGTGTTTCGTATCGTTGACGAAGCGCTTGAGGAACAGCGCCGCCGTGATCGAGCCGGCGAACGGCGATTCATAGATGTGGTTGACGTCGCCGATCTTGCCATTCAGCAAGCGATCGTAAGGCTGCCAGAAGGGCATGCGCCAAAGCGGATCGCAAACCCGTATCGAGGCGGCCTGGATTTGCGCGGCGAGCGCATCGTCGTCGACATAAAGCGGTGGCAGATCGGGGCCGAGGGCAACGCGGGCGGAGCCGGTGAGGGTCGCGAACGAGAACAGGTAGTCCGGCTTGTCCTCGTCGGCGAGCGACAAGGCGTCGGCCAAAACGAGACGGCCTTCAGCATCGGTGTTGGCGATTTCGACGGTCGTGCCCGCGCGGCTCTTGATAACGTCGCCCGGCCGATAGGCGTTGCCTGACAGGCTGTTTTCGGCGGCGGGAATCAGGACGCGCAACTGAACCCGCAGCTCGGCGCTCATGATCATCGCCGCAAGCGCCAGCGCGGCCGCAGCACCACCCATATCCTTTTTCATCAGCAGCATCGAATTGCCGGGCTTGATGTTGAGACCACCAGTGTCGAAACAGATCCCCTTGCCCACCAGCGTAACCTTCGGGAGCGATCGATTGGCCTTGCCGCCACCGCTCCAGTTGAGGTCGATCAGGCGTGGCTCGCGGTCGCTCGCTCGTCCCACCGCATGGATAAGCGGAAAGTTCTCCGAAAGCAGCTGGTGGCCCTGTGTAATCTTAGCATGGGCGCCAAAATTGCCGGCAAGATGGCGCGCGGCTTCCTCGAGTTCTTCCGGGCCAAAATCAGTCGCTGGCCTGTTGATAAGATCGCGTCCTAGGTAGACGGCTTCGGCAATTGCAGTGGTTTGCGCACGATCGACGCCTTTGGCGAGCTTTAGTCGCGGGACCTTGTTGGCCTTGCTCGATTTGCACTCGTCAAAGGCATAGGCGCCGAGCAGCCACGACAGGCTGGCGAGCGTTGCGTCGGATGGGGGATTGGCGAAATGATAGTTGCCCGGCGGGACGGACGTCGGCAACAGCCCTGGCAGGAACGGGTCAAACGGGGCGTCGCCTGCTTGCTCGCCAAGTCCGAGAACGACGGCTGACAACTCGCCAGTTTCGCCGGGGATTAGAGCAAACCGGCCCGCCTTGGACTCCCAACCGATATTTTCGAGCCATCTCCGCTGGGCAGGCATCAGTGCCGCCAGGTCCTCGTCTTCGTTTGCCTTATGAACAAACCAAATGGGCGTGGTAGCGGCACGCGATCCGGAACTGACCAGGGCCGCACTGGCCCGCTTGGCGGCCGCGGCAACGTCTTTCTTAGCCATATGGGGATCTACTCTTGATGGTACGTTTCTTGTCAGTATGGCGGATCATTATTGTCAGCTGGTCTGGGAGAACACAACATGGCTCGATAGGCTGTTGATGAAGTCTCTTTGTACCAGGAATCCTACAGGACAGCTTTGCAAACCAACCTGCAGCGCTCACCACCGCGCGGTTGTGCGTGACGCGGTTTCGACGAAGGAGGCGGCCATGGCGGCAGCGGGTTATCGACTGATCATCGGCAATCGCAACTACTCATCATGGAGCCTGAGAGCCTGGCTCGCATTTCGACTGTTCGACATCCCGTTCGAGGAAGTCCAGATCACCTTTCGCGACGTCGACGGCAACATGACAGACGCCGGCAAAGCCGAGCTTTTGGCCCTTTCGCCAACCGGTTTGGTGCCGGTGCTCGAATTCGACGGCATCAAGATCTGGGAGAGTTTGGCGATATTGGAAACCCTCGCCGAACGGCATCCCGAGCGCGGTATGTGGCCGGCGGATCCTCGCGCCAGAGCGATTGCACGGTCCGTCAGCGCTGAGATGCATGCCGGGTTTGGGGCGCTTCGTGGTGACATGCAGATGGACTTTGCGCGGGTCCATCCGGCGCGGGAATTCTCCGAAGATGTGATTCGGGATATTAGCCGGATCGTCGAGATTTGGCGGTGGCTGCGCAGTGAGCATCAAGTTGGCGGGGCGTTTCTTTTCGGTAGCCCGTCCATTGCCGATGTCATGTTCGCGCCGGTGGCATCGCGCTTTCGGACATATTCGGTTGATCTGAAGAGGTTCGGTGACGACGGATTGGGCGGTGATTAT
>JAUVMS010000270.1 GCA_030600135.1 Hyphomicrobiales bacterium
TCTCGAATTCCGCCGCGACATAGCTTGGCGTCTCACCACGCAAAGCTGTCAGGCAAGTATCGATGAGCGCGATGGTCAAGACGACGAGCCCAATGACGAGCGTAAATTGCGGGATCCAGATGGGCACCGCCACCATGCCGGGCGAGAGATCGTTGAATTGGTAGGATTCGACCATTAGCTGGATCATGAACCAGGTGAAATATCCGGCGAAAATTGCACCGGCCGCCGTGCACCAGACCTCAATCCAGCGGCGCGTTCGCAGACCGAACCGTTGGATCAGCAAGTTGACTCGAATGTGGGCACCGTGGCGCAGGGTGTAGGCGAGCGCCAAAAACGATGCGGCCGCCAAAAAGAAGCCGGTGAAATCCGCGTAAGACGGGATCACCAACCCGGCCGCCTGGCCTGTCAGCAACTCCGAAAATTTGTCGGCGATGTTGAGTCCGACCTGACCCAACACGATGGCGGCGATGGCGACGAGAAAGCAGGCCGAGGCGACACCACTGGCCAGATAAAGACCGTCCAAAAACTTGCGAATTTCGTCTCCCCCCTCTGCTGATCGAAGGGCGTAGGGCGGACTGGTTTTTACAAATTCACCGCATCCGCCCGACGCCCGTTTCCTAAACGGCTTCAGCCATTGTAGGCATCGAGCACCTCTTTGCCGTCCTTGCCGGCCTTTTCAAGCCACTCTTCGACCATGGTCTTGCCAATCGACTTCAGGTCATTTTGCAGCTGCTCGCCCGGCTGCACGATGGCCACACCGTTCTTGTTCAGCATTTCGATTTTCGCATCGGTTTCTTCCATCGAGGCCTTCCAACCGCGCTTTTCAGCCTTATTGGCGGCATCAAGGATCGCGTTGCGCGTGGCTTCATCGAGCCTGCGAAAGGCGCGCTTGTTCACCACGACCAAGTTTTTCGGCAACCAACCTTGGATGTGATGGAAATGCGTAAGGTAGTCCCAGGCTTTGGTGTTGGCTCCCGTTGAGGGCGACGTGATCATGGCATCGACTCGGCCCGTCGAGAACGCCTGCGGAATGTCCGGCACCTCGATTTGCGTTGGCACCGCGCCCGCCAATTGCGCCAACCGCTCGAGCGCTGCGTTGTAGGCGCGGAATTTCACGCCCTTCAAGTCCGCCGACGACTTGACCTCTCGCTTGGCGTATAGGCCTTGAGGCGGCCACGGCACAGCGTAGAGCACCATGAGGCCCTGCTTATCGAGCAACGCGTTCACTTTAGGCCTAGACGCGTCCCAAAGCTTCTTGGCGTCGTCATATCCAGACGCCAGGAACGGTATGGAATCGATTTGAAAGATTGGGTTCTCATTGCTCAGGCGCGACAGCAGAAACTCGCCAATTGGCACCTGCCCGCTGCGAACCGCATTCTTGATCTCGGGATGCTTGAACAGCGACCCGGAGCTGTGAACCTTGATCTTGATCTTACCACTGGTCGCCGCCTCGACATCCTTGGCGAATTGGATGTGATTCACCGTGTGGAAGTTGTTCTGACCATATGGAACCGGCATATCCCAGGTATCTGCACGCGCTGACGAGATCATGCCGACCGAGAGGCACAACGCTCCCGCCGCTGCCGTCCGTAAGATCATTTGCCGTCTGTCCATCTTTATGCTCCTTTGCACCACGCCACTGCCCCAAGCCTTTCGAAACTACGCACTCGAGAACTCGGTGCAACCGAACCGTCGGTTCGGCTCGCTTGAGCACGCTACCGAACCCACTGGCATTGCCGGGACCAACACTCGAATGGCTGCCACGTTCCTTGCAACGAGCTTTGGACAGGAACGAGACTTTGTCAATGCAGGCGTGCACGACTGATCTGATCGTCAATCGCGAAAATGCGATTTTTTTCTACGCGCGATCACAAACAGGTCTGGGCAAAGCAGCGACACATGGCTCTGAGAACAATTGCAAGCCGATCGATCGATGCCTCACACGGCCATCATTTCCGGTAGGGTGACGATCTCCACACCGGCCCCCTCGAGCGCTTTGCGCGCCGCCGTCGCCACAGCCAAACCCGTCGGCTCGTCACCATGCACGCAAAGCGAGTGAAACTCCGTCGCCATCCGCGTGCCCTGACGCGAGATGATCGCCATGTCTTGCACCATCTGCACGGCACGCTCGGCTGCCAGCGCCGGATCGCGAATGACAGAGCCCTCGATTGTGCGCGGCGTGAGCATACCGTTGTCTTCGTACGTCCGGTCGATGAAGGCCTCGCTCGCCACCGCCAAATCAAGCTCGCGCGTCGCCGCCTCGAGTTCGCTTCCAGGAATAACCAGATGAATGAGATCGCGGTCGACCGTCTTGATCGCTCGCGCGACGGCCAATGCGTAATCCTTGTTTGAGCAGGCCATGGTGTTGAGCGCGCCATGCGCCTTCACATGAGTAACCTCGATCCCTGCATAGCTGGCCATACCCTTGAGTGCGCCGATTTGGTAGGCGACGAGATATTCAAGTTCGTCGCTTCGCATCTCGATCTTGCGTCGACCGAAACCCCATATGTCGTTGAAACCCGGATGAGCACCGATGCTGACATTGTTGTCGCGCGCCTGCATCACGACCTGCCGCATGACACTGGCATCGCCGCCGTGCAGACCACATGCCACGTTCGCCGAACGCACGACCTTCAATAGCTCCCGGTCGTTGCCAATGTCATAGGGGCCATAGCCTTCCGCCATATCGGCGTTGATGTTCATACGCTTGGTCATTTCGAGCTATCCTCTCACAAAGACCTTGTTGTCGATTTTTCCGCCATCGTGGGCCCGGCGTCAATGCAACCCAATGGCCACACCACGAGAGATATTGACAACATCACCCGATCGCATGCTCCACTGAACACGTAGCAAACAGCGAAAACCTACCTTCGACAGTCCGATGACAACCGAGCCGAAATTCCTGCCATTGGGCGATACCGCATTGACGGTTGAATTCGCCGAGACCATCGACCGGGCCACCAACGCCCGTGTCATCGGCCTCGATGCAGGGTTGCGCGACGCCGCGATCGATGGCGTGATCGAGAGCGTCCCCACATTTCGCTCGCTCACCATCCATTTCAATCCAATCACACTCGATCATGCAACACTCACGGCCCGAGTTACCGTTCTCCTCGCACACCCATTCGACGCGATTTCCATGGAGCGCACCTGGCGCATCCCGGTCTGCTACGATGGCGACTATGCTCCGGACCTGAGCGACGTCGCCGAGCAATCGGGTCTCGATCCGCTGGCGGTGGTCGAGCGACACGCGCAACAGCCGTACTTCGTCTACATGATCGGCTTTCTACCGGGCCTGCCCTACCTGGGAGATCTGCCAAAAGAACTCGATCTGCCCCGCCGCAAGAACCCCCGAGTACGAGTCCCACCCGGCTCCGTAGCAATCGCCGCTGGGCTGAGCACGATCTACCCCTACGAATCACCAGGCGGTTGGCACCTCATCGGCCGCACACCTGTCTCACTATTTTCCCACCTTCAGGCGCCACCATCACTGCTTGCCCCGGGTGACACTGTTCATTTCGAACCGGTGGATCGAGCCGAATTCGCTCGCCTCGAAAGCCTCGAATTCGATCAGCTCAAGAGCCTTTGCCTCGAGCCGGAAGGGACCGCATGATGGCATCCTTGATCGTGCACCAACCTGGGCTTTACACCACGGTGCAAGACGCAGGGCGGTACGGCCATCAGCGCTTCGGCGTCCCGCTCGCCGGCGCACTGGACCTGGAAAGCTTTTGGCTCGCCAATGCGCTTGTCGGCAATCCTTGGAATGACGCGGCTTTGGAGGTCCGCATGCTGGGCCCCGTGCTGGAAGTTTGCGCTGATGCGGTACGCCTCGCGCTCACGGGCACCAAATGCCCGCTCAAGATTGCCCGAGCCGGTCGCGAGGAGCGAGTGCCGGCCTACCAAGGCATCACCGTTGAGCGCGGTGCAATGGTAACCGTGCCCCCTCTCACCGATAGTGCAAACGCCTATCTGGCCGTCTCGGGCGGCCTTGCCGTGCCGCCGATCTTGGGCAGCGCCTCGACGTTAACCCGTGCCGGTTTCGGTGGCATCGACGGCCGGGCGCTTGCCTCGGGCGATGTGTTGCATCTGCACGACGATTGCGAACCGGACGGCCCGGACTTGCAACTCCGCGACGACGTCCTTGCCCTCAACGGTCGCATTCGCGTCGTACTCGGGCCCCAGCTCGATTACTTCTCCAGCGCATCAATCGATACGTTCTTGCAGACTGATTGGGAAATTTCAAACGACGCCGACCGCATGGGCATTCGCCTGGTTGGCCCGCAATTGGAGCACACGCGAGGATTCAACATCGCCTCCGACGGTATCGCCACCGGCTCGATCCAGGTGCCGGGCTCTGGGCAGCCGATCATCCTGTTGGCGGATCGCCAAACAACCGGTGGCTATCCAAAAATTGCCACGGTCATCTCGACCGACTTGCCACTACTCGGCCGCGCGCGACCGGGCGAACGACTGAGGTTTGAGAGTGTTTCGGCGGATCGAGCGATCGAGCTCCGACGCGAGCGTTGGGCAAGGCTTCGCCACAATGTGGCCCGAGCAACACCCGTCCTGGCCGAACGTGCCATCAACATGGACGCGTTACAGGGAGAGAATCTGGTGTCCGGCGTATGGTCATCCGGTGACGACTAGCCCGCACATCTTGGAGAAAGCCAATGGATCTGAGCTATGAAATCATCGTCCAAGGTAACAACCTCAAGCTTCGCGATGGATTTCTTGGTCTTTCAAACGTCACACTCATCCGCGCCCCGTCTGGCCAAATTTTGGTCGATACCGGCGGATATGTGACCCGCTTGACGTTGCTCAACGCCCTCAAGGCGCGCGGCCTCACACCGGCTGACATACCTCTTGTATTTCTCTCCCACCTTCATTTTGACCACAGTCACAACATCGACCTTTTCCCCGATGCCAAGATCTTGGTGAGCCGGGCCGAGTGGGACTATGTCGCCAACCCGCACCGAGACGATCTGTTTGTACCTTGGGGGATTCGAGAGCAGCTTGAGCGACACGACCTGGACCTTATCGACGGGGAGGGCCAAATCGAACCAGGTCTCGAGTTTTTCCCCGCTCCCGGACACACGCCCGGCTGTTTCGCACTCAAGCTGTCAGTGCCGGACAAAGGCCTCGTCGTTATCGCTGCCGACGCCATCAAGTACCCCAAAGAAGCATTGCAAGGAGCCTGCGATCTCGAATTCGATCCAATGAATCGCGGCGGCGACACCATTCGCCGGATCCTAGCCATGGCCGATCGCATAGTCCCCGGTCATTTCCCAGAGCTTCGGCGCACGGCCAAGGGTCTGACATGGGACACGGAGGTCGAGTTTTCTCTCCTGATCCGCTAACACTGAATTATATGCGGCCGTCAATTGACCTTGCGGATCACCGCCTTGGCGCCACAGTTGGATCACTTGCAAGCCGTCTAATTTCATCGACCCGGCAAAGCCTAATCTGGCGACGAGAAAGCTCAATCCAACCTGCCTCGCGCCAGCCAACAAGCACACGATTGATCGATTCACGTGTCGTCCCCACCATATCGGCCAA
>JAUVMS010000366.1 GCA_030600135.1 Hyphomicrobiales bacterium
AACTCGCACGCCGGGTTCACATGAGATATGGCTTTTCACCTTGGGAGACCGCACGCATCCACGACCTTGGGGATGTCCCGTTGCCAGAGGCAAATGACAATGAAGCCTGCATCGAACGGATCACTGGGTTCTTCAAGCGGATTGATGCAGCGCTGGCACGGCCGGTGGCCATCGGCGGCGATCATTCCATAACGGGGGGGATTTTGCAGGGCATTGCCGGTCCCGATGCGCGACTGACCGATGGTAAGAAGGCGGCACTGCTGCATCTCGATGCGCATACCGACGTCTATGAGCACCTTGACCATTTCCTCGGTGCGCGTAAGTCGGCTGCCCACTGGGGAAGCTACCTGGTGCGCAACGGCCATGTCGATGCGAGCAAGAGCGTGCAGATCGGACTGCGTGGCAACCCTCGCACGCTCGATTGGCTGCAGCCGTCGATTGATCTCGGCTACGAAGTCGTCACCATGGAGCGATTCCATGAGCTTGGACTTGCGCGCTGTATCGAGCTCATCCAAGCGCGCATTGGCGACGCGCCGCTTTACATCACCTTTGACCTCGATTGTCTCGATCCCACGGTGGCACCGGCAGTTTCAAATCTCGAAGCGGGCGAAGAGGGATTTCGCATGAACGATGCGGTTGCGCTCGTGCAATCGGTGCGCGGCGCGAACATTATCGGCGGCGACGTTGTGTGCCTGATGCCGACCAAGGACCAGCCGAACAACATTACCGCGATGGTGGCGTCCTCGATCATGTTCGAGATCGTCAGCCTCATTGCGGATATGGCTCGGAGCCGGGCGTGAGCGGCCCAGCGCGCCCATCCGAGTTGCGACCCGCACTGGTCTTGCTCATTGCCATCACTGCGATCGGTCCGTTTGCAATGAACGTATCGGTGCCGCTGATGCCGGGGCTCGCTAAGGATTTCGGCACCTCCTATGCAGTTATCCAACTGACACTCACTGCCTATTTGGTTGCGACTGCGGTCTCGACGCCGATCCTTGGGCCGTTGTCAGACCAACATGGCCGGCGGCCGGTGCTGCTTGCCGGCATATTCATCTTCATGGTGGGCAGCCTGGTCTGCGCCAGCGCCCCAACCGCGGAGGTGCTTATTGCCGGGCGGGCGCTGCAGGCCGTCGGCGGCGCGTCGGGATGGGTGCTCGCGCGCACCGTCATTTACGACGTCTATGGCCCGCGACGCGCGGCAAGCCTCATCGGCTATGTCACCATGGCGATGGTGCTGGCGCCGATGGTTGCGCCGGCGATTGGCGGCTATGTCGAGCCTTGGGCCGGATGGCGCGCAATTTTTTGGGCGCTATTCGCGGCCGGTGGGGCACTTGGCGCATGGTGCGTGGTGAGCTTGCGAGAAACGCGACACTTGAGCGGCGATGTCGTTGCAACCGTCAATCTCACGACGCTTCAGGCCCTGTTTCGTCTGCCGGCCTTTTGGGGCTACTCGATCAATCTCGGCTTTGCGTCGGGCATGTTTTTCTCATTCATCGCCGGTGCGCCCTTCGTGGTGGTGGAGGTCATGGGCCTGCCCGCCGCCAGCTATGGGCACTATTTCATCCTGATCTCATGCGGATACATGTTCGGAAACTTCTTGTCCGGGCGATTTTCCGAGCGTGTCGGCTCGGATCGTATGATCGTCGCGGGCTGTATGGTGGCATTTGTCGGCTTGGCGATGCTTTGGCTGTTCCGCGATTTCGAGCGGCCGGTCGGCATTTTTCTTCCAATGGCGATGATCGCGATCTCCAACGGCATGACGCTGCCGAACGGTACAGCGAGCGCGATGTCCTTGCGGCCCGAATTCGCCGGCTCGGCATCCGGTATCGCAGGTTCGATTCAATTGACGATCGGTGCGTTCATGTCGGTCATTGTCGGTGCGTTGATGGTCAATTCGGCAGATCCCATGATCCTGGCGATGACAGCAAGCGGTCTACTTTCGGCATTGGGAATCATGATTGCGCTCCACCCCCGTAAAAGCGGGGGCGCGCCGCGCAAACGACGCGCGACATGACGGTTTAGGTCACACAAATCATTCTGTACACAAATCGTAAGAGATTGCGCGACATGCTGATTTTCGCCTGCGACGTGTGTTATACTATCCGCTTGCCGATCATCCTTGACCCTAATATCTAATAAGTATGAAGACAGTTGAACAACTCCGCCACTTTTACAGTGAGCTCGTCTGTGCCCGTGCCGAAATTGCCGATCGGCGTGTTGCCAGAGCGTTCGCGACTGTGTGTCGCGAAGATTTCATGGGACCTGGTCCTTGGAAAGTTTCAGTTCCCGGAGGTTATCTTGACACCGGGACAGATAATCCTGCGGTTCTATACCAAGATTTAGTTTTCGCAATTGTTCCCGAGGAAAGAATTAACAACGGCGAACCGAGTTTACACGCAGTTTGTCTTGACGCATTGTCAATTAGGTCAGGAGAACCCGCTCTCCATATAGGTATTGGCAATGGATATTATACCCCAATACTCGCCGAACTCGTCGGCAACTCAGACCAACTACATGCTATAGAGGTCGAGCACCGCCTGGCCGAAGAGGCGGCGAAATATCTCGCCATTCGATGGAATGTCTCCGTTTCCTGCCAATCCGGCGCCGAAGGGCCGCTGCCGGTGTCTGATATTATCTACGTCAATGCCGGCGCGACCCAGCCATTGTTTGCCTGGCTCGAGGCCTTGACCATCGGCGGGCGGCTGCTCTTTCCGTTGACGCCGGGGCTGGGTTGGGGGGCGATGTTGCTCGTCACGCGCCAGCCGCAGGGGTTCGATGCGCGCTTCATCACACGCGCGCGCTTTGTTCCCTATATCGGTGGACAAAACGAGAGCGACCGCAGACGCCTCGCTGCGGCATTCGGCGACAACTCGTGGCGCCAGGTACGCTCGTTGCGGATCGACGAGCGCCCAACCAATGGCGATTGCTGGTATTCGGGCGACGGCTGGTGGCTCTCGACCAACGAACTCGAGTGAGGCGATCGCTCCTCGCACTCTCACTGTGTCCCGGTATGGGCTCTTAGAAAGCACGATTGTCCGGCTGCGAACGATCGCCTCAGCACTCGACGACGGCCACTGTCACGGCAAGCCCGCCCTGAGAGGTTTCCTTGTACTGGGCCCGCATATCACGGCCGGTCTGGCGCATCGTCTCGACGGCCGTGTCAAAGTGCACGACATGCTTGCCGTCGCCGGCGAGCGCCATTGACGCCGCATTGATCGCCTTTACCGCACCCATGGCATTGCGCTCGATGCAGGGAACTTGAACGAGACCACCGACTGGATCGCACGTCATGCCAAGGTGATGCTCGAGCGCAATCTCGGCGGAATTCTCAACTTGGGCATTGGTGCCGCCGAGAGCCGCGCAAAGCCCGGCGGCCGCCATTGCCGAAGCTGAGCCAACCTCGCCCTGGCAGCCAACCTCGGCGCCCGACAACGAGGCGTTGTACTTAATAATGGCGCCGAAGGCCGTGGCGGTTAGGAGAATAATATGCACGCCGCCGCGATCGGCACCCGGGCAGAGGTCGAGGTAATAGCGCAAGACCGCCGGAATAACCCCGGCCGCGCCGTTTGTGGGCGATGTGACGACACGGCCGCCGGCGGCATTCTCCTCGTTGACAGCAAGCGCATAGGCGCTCACCCGGTCGAGGCATTGATGAGGATACTTGAGGTTTCGCCCCTCATCGGCGATCGCCTTTTCAAGGAGCGATTTGGCGCGACGGCGCACATTCAGGCCGCCAGGTAGGATCCCTTCCTGCACGAGGCCGCGGTCGATGCAAGACATCATCGCCTGCCAAATCCGGTCGAGACCGGCATCGACTTCGTCGGCGGGCCGCATGCAGCGCTCATTGGCAAGCACGATTTCGGCAATCGACTTGTCCTCCTCGCCACACATTTCCAAGAGCTTGTGGGCATCGCGAAAGGGATACCTCACGCCACGACCGCCAACTTTGCCGCCCGCCGGCTCGGCTGAATTGTACTCCTCTTCCGACGTGACAAAGCCACCGCCGACCGAGAAATAAACTCGATTTTCGATTTCGTCGCCAGTACCATCGAAGGCCTGCAGACGCATGGCGTTTGGGTGACCGGGCGAGGGCGTCTTGAGGTCGAAAACCAGATCGTTCTGATCGTCAAAAGCAATTTGGTGAACGGCCCCGAGATTGATTTTGCCGCCATCCCGAATGCCGGCCACCATCTGGTCGACGGAATCGGGATCGACCGTGGTCGGGTTTTCGCCACTGAGCCCCAGCAGAACGGCCTTGTCGGTTCCGGCCTGTCCACGGCCGCAGCCACCCATTCCCAGGACATGGCCGCTCGCCGGGTCGAACTGCCACCACGTCAGCACTCGCCGATCGCCGAATC
>JAUVMS010000422.1 GCA_030600135.1 Hyphomicrobiales bacterium
TGCCGCCCCAATGGCGCTCGCCAAGAGATGCTCGGTAAAGCGCAGGAATTGCAGATCCGCCTCTGCATGCGGAACAAGCGCGATGCGTCGACTTTCGGCGTGCTCGGCAAAGGAGCGCTGTGCCCTTTCCGTGCCGACATACCTGGCGGCCGTGCGCGTCAAATCCTCAACCGTGATGGACGAGCGCCACAATCTGATGGCAGGTGCCGGCGTTACCGGGAAATCGTTCTGCACGAACACATTCGCCTGCATTCGCTCGATAGGGCTGGGCGGACGCATCATGGATACCGTCACGAACGCGGAAATGTTGAAGATGAGCGACCACAAGACGCCGTGCGTGATCGGATCGAACTCCATGTTGAACAGCACCTGCGGCCGCAACAGACCGATTCCAAATGGCCCGCTCTGCAGAATGGTCTCAGACACCCACCCGGTTCCCATGAACCAGGGCAACAACATCGTGTAGGCCCAAATCGCAAACCCCACGAGGATCCCCGCGATAGCACCGCGCGCCGTCGCGCCACGCCAAACCAGACCACCGAAGAACGCAGGCGCAAACTGCGCGATCGCGGCAAACGAAAGCAGACCGATCGAGGCGAGCGCGTGTGGCGCGGCAATCGTCCGGTGAAAGAGATAGGCAAGCGCGACGATGGCGAAGATCGCAGCCCGGCGAATGTTGAGCAGCAGCGGCCCCATCTCAGCCATTTCATCGCGCTCAGAGATCGCCATGAATCGCCGCCTGAGCAGGAAGGGCACGATCAAATCGTTGCACACCATGATGGCGAGAGCGACCGAGGCGACGATCACCATTGCCGTTGCCGCCGAAAGTCCGCCGAGAAAGGCAAACATGGTCACGCCATTGGCGCCAGCTGAAAGCGGCAGCGCCAAGACGAACATGTCCGCATCGACCACGCCGTTAGGAAACGTGAGCATGCCAGCAACGGCGATCGGAACTACGAAAATATTGATCAAGATCAGATAGATCGGGAACAGCCACATTGCCCGGCGGATCTCGTGGCGCGAATTGTTCTCCACCACGGCCACGTGAAACTGGCGCGGCAGCAAGATGATGCAAACCAAACTCAAAAAAGTGATGGTGAGCCACGTCCCGCCATTGAATTCGCGCGAAATCAAATCGCGTATTTCCGGCCTCTCGCTCGCCTGGCGCCAAAGATCACCCAAACCATCGAACATCCAGAAAGTGACGAAGATGCCCACTGTCAAAAAGGCTAAGATCTTGACGACGGATTCCGTGGCGATGGCCAGCATCAACCCCTCTTGATGCTCGGTCGCATCGATGTGACGGGTTCCAAACAGCACCGCGAAAGCCGCCAGCGCCATGGCGATTGCAAAGGCGATATCGCCAATCGGCACCGCCTGCATTCCGTGTGCGAAAGCAACGTTTGATTGCCCAAGCATCGTCGTGACCGATGCCGACACCGCTTTCAGTTGCAGCGCGATGTAGGGAATTGTGCCGGCAACCGCGATGATCGTCACTATCGATGCAAGCGCCTGGCTCTTGCCGTACCTGGCCGCGATAAAATCGGCGATGGATGTGATGTTTTGGGCTTTGGCGAGGCGCACGATTCGTTGCAACAGCGGCCAACCGATGCCGATCATGATTATGGCGCCGAGATAGACGGGAATGAAGTCGAACCCCGACTTGGCCGCGAGCCCGACGCTGCCGAAGAAGGTCCATGACGTGCAGTAAACCGCGAGTGAAAGCGCATAGATGATCGGGCGACCGCGCTCGGACCTGCGCAACGACATGCGGCGATCACCGATATAGGCCACGGCGAACAGAAAACTCACGTAAGTGAGCGCGGCAGTCAGAATGATCCAACCGTCAATCATAGCAATCGTTTCGCCACCAACTTAGAGCAACCGCGATACTGAATATACCGCAAGCCGAAGGCAAAAACACACGCCATCTCACTTTGATGAAGAGCTCGGGCGAGATCCATCATTACAAATATCGTCTCTTAGTTGAAACCACTCGGGGTGCGATGGGAAAACCACCCAATACTGCCGCCGTTCCGCACCGTGCAAGTATTCGCCAGAGGCTACGCGGCACCGGCATTTGGCAAATGCCATACACCAGGCTTGCTTCCAACAATCATTTTGCGGTTTATTCGCGCACTGATCGCACCGCCGACTCTGTCGGCATCGCGGACCACAGCAGCGGATCAACGGAGGCAGGCCACGATGAAACTACTCGACGAATTCAAGGAGTTTGCGCTCAAGAGTGACTTTGTCGGCATGGCCACCGCATTTGTCATGGGCGCAGCGGTCGGGACCGTCGTCAAATCGTTGGTCAATGACGTCATCATGCCTCCGATCGGCCTGGTGCTTGGGGGTACGGATTTCTCCAAACTGGCTATAGAACTAAAGCAAGCCGCCGGCGAGACCCCCGCGGTGGCGATCAAGTATGGTGCCTTCATCAACGCCCTAGTCAGTTTCGCCGTCATCGCGTTCGCAATCTTTCTGATCGTCAGAACTTATAACAAGGCAAAGGCGCGCTTTGAAGAGGAGGAAAAAGAAGCCGCGAAACCGCCGCCAGAGCCGACCCGCACCGAAGTGCTTTTGGAAGAAATCCGCGACGCGTTGCGAACCGAGCGGGCCTAGCGCCTTTCTCAAGCGGCAAAATTAGGGAACCGCGGTTACGCGATCCCTTGATATCCTGGCCATGCCTGACAGCGACGAACGTAGCTGCGCCACGTCAATTGAGCACGCCTCGCCGACGGCCAGGCGATGTCAAGCATTGAGCGATTGTGCTCGGCCGGACGCCTTGTCGAAGCGCGCTACTTAAGCGGTTCGACCATCGGCTCGCGGTGCCAGTTGAACCGGTAGACCAGCGCAATACGACCGGTTTGAACAGTCGGCTCCAAGTCGGCCTTCACAAAATCGTTTATCTGCGGCACGAGTTTGGGCAGAATCTGGACCTTCTCGCTATCCAGGCTGGTGTAACGATATTCCGCCTTGAGCGAGATCGACTCGGTCAGTTTCGTCTCGACGCCACCGCCAAGAAACCAGCCGGAAAAATCATCAATTCCGAGCAGCGTGTCACTGATGGCAAATCCGGGAACAGCCACGTTGAATCTCAAGTCGCTAACATCGACCCGGGTGTAGCCGAACGTGAGGAACCATAGCGTTCGCTCACTCGGCAAAAATCCGACGCGGCCGCCGAGCGACCATTGATCCTCGACCTCGACGTCGGCACCGGCGGTAAGCGTGCCGAAACCGGGATTGACGAATGCGGTCAGCTCGGACTCATAGCGCGTCCAATCATATTCAAACAAACCGCCAATCACGACGTGCTGATTGATCTGCACGTCACCGCCAACACCGACTGAGAAAAAGCCGCCGTCCCCGCCGATGCCATCAAATGCCAAATCAAAACCGATACCGGCAGCCGCCGGTCCGGGCGTCAGGTTCAACTCGTGATTGACCGAGCCATAGCCAGCGCCAATGCTGAGGTAAGCTCCGAGCGCCTCACCGGCGCGCTCCTCGACCGCCTGGCGCACCGCGTCCATTTCCTCGAATTGAACGGCGAAAGTTACCGGTTGAAGCAAAGCCGTCGTCGGCGAAAACGGGGCTTGCCCACAGCCGTCCCGCTGCGACAGCCATTCGGGGGCGCGCCGCGGAACGGCTATGGACAA
>JAUVMS010000264.1 GCA_030600135.1 Hyphomicrobiales bacterium
CCAGCGAAATGACCGCGTCCGGCTTACCCATCTCCTTGGCCGCTACAGCCGCAGCCGATAACCGCGCAGGCGCACGAAACAGTTGTTGGATCTCATGCGCGAGACGGCTGGCATCAAGATCCACCTGCTCGATGCACCAAGCCCCACCTACCTCGGCGAGTCGAGTTGCATTGTAAAGTTGATCATTGTCAAGAGCATGGGGAAGTGGCACCAAAATGGCCGGCCGACCAAGAACCGCAAGCTCTGAAACCGTCGATGCGCCCGAGCGCGCAATGACCAAATGGCTGTGTGCTATGCGCGCCGGCAAATCAGAAAAAAACGTTGATAGTTCAGAGGCTATGCCGGAGAGGCGGTAGGCCGCCTCAACGCTCGCCAGATCCTCCTCGCGACATTGCTGGATGACCCGCAAGTGCGAGCGAATGTCTTCGGACAGTTGGCCAAGTGCTGGCGGCACGGTCTCGGAAAAGTATCGCGCTCCCTGGCTGCCGCCGAATACGAGAAGGTTGAAATGGCTCGACGGATCAGGGGCACGGTAGGCCCGTTGGCCGAGCTCAACCACGGTTTGGCGAACCGGATTGCCCGTGAAACGAATCTTGCCCGCAGCAACTCCCTCGAGCCGGCGTGTCTCAGGGAACGACGTGGCAATGGCCGAGACGTGCTTGGCCAGCATCTTGTTGGCCCGCCCCATGATCGCGTTGGCTTCGTGAATGGCAGATGGCTTGCCCCTCAATCTCGCGGCGAACAGTGGGGGAAAGGTTGGATAACCGCCAAAGCCCATGACGACCGCGGGCTTGATTCGGCCGAGCAGACGATGGGCGACGGCGACACCTTTGCTCAGGCTCGTTAAGGTGCTTGTCACGGCGAGCGGCGAGCGGCTGGCCAACGTGGCTGACGGAATCTGGTAAATTTGGCGGGCTGGAAAGTCGCTGCCAAAACGATCGCCGCGCTCGTCGGTCGCAAGATCGACGTCGATGCCACGACGCGCCAATTCTTGCGCCAGCGCAAACGCCGGAAAGAGATGGCCGCCTGTGCCACCCGCCGTTAGCAAGACTGATTGTTGCATCGCCAAAGCTTATCTTGCTGAATGAAGGCCCCCTTCGGAGCCGACAATCATGGTGTTTTTCAGGCCAACCATGCCCGGCCGTCGGCACGTCAGCGCAAGGAGCATTCCCATTGCAAGCGACATGCCGAGTAAAGACGATCCACCGTAGGACAGGAATGGCAAGGTCATGCCCTTGGCAGGCAACAGGCCAACGTTCACCCCAATGTTGATGAGCGCCTGAAAGCTGAAAAGCATCACCAAGCCGGCTGCCGCATTGCGCCTGAAGCCGTCGCGCTCACGCCAAATCTGAGTTATGGCGCGCAGGCAGACGAACAGGAACAGGCCGATGAGGACCAGGCAGGTCACGATGCCGTACTCCTCGGCAATCACGGCCAGGATAAAGTCGGTATGAGCGTCCGGCAGGACCGACTTGATGGTGCCCTCACCAGGGCCACGGCCAAACCATCCACCTTGCACGAATGAATCGAAGGCGCGATCCATCTGGTAGGTGTCGCTTGCCGCCGGGTCGATGAAGGCATCGATGCGGCGGCGAACATGATCGAGGGTCACATATGCCGCACCAATGGCAAGAGTTGCCAATGGCAGAAGGCTCACCAACCAACTGAGCGGGACACCACTGACGAAGAACAGGCCGGCCCAGACCATGGTCAACAGGAGCGCTTGGCCAATATCGGGCTGCAGTGCTAGCAGGCCAATGACGATCAGATAGAGCGCTATGGCGAGCACCATGGCCGGCACGTCACTGCGCCGAGCCCGCTCGGACAAAAGCCAGGCAGTGAGACCAATGAAGGCCGGCTTGGCCAGCTCGGAGGGCTGCAGCGAGATGCTGGCGAACCTAATCCAGCGGCGCGCGCCATTCACCTCCGGCCCCCACAGCAAGGCAAGCACCATCAGTGCGATAGAGCCCAGAAAAACCAACAGGCTCAGTCTGCGGATACCCGCCGAGTGCAGGAGTGAAACGGCAGTCATCACCGCCAGGCCGAAGCATGCGAACAGAACATGGCGCTCAACGAAATGGTATTGTGCCAGGCCCTTCTTGTCGGCAACGGTCGGGCCCGCAGCGAGCGACAGCAAGACCCCCGCGGCCAGCAACGCCAGGACGCCGCCAAGCAGCTGCCGGTCAACCGTAAACCACCATTCGCCGAGACGGCTGCGGTCGGAGCGCGACACCCTCATTGCACGCCCCCTGTGCCCAAGACGACGCCATCAAGGCCAGCGACCGCTGCCTTGAACGCGTCACCTCGCGCCTCGAAGTCTGGAAATTGGTCGAAGGATGCACAGGCCGGGGACAGTAGCACGACAGCTCGTGGGTGATCGTCGCGGCTAGCGTCGCGGGCGGCGGCCGATACGGCGGCCGCAATCGTTCCGGATGTTTCGTGCGGCACGACTGCGCCCAAAGTTGTGGCGAAGGGTTCGGCAGCCTCGCCGACTAAGTAGGCCTTGGCAAGGCGCGAAAACTGGGGAGTAAGCGTCTCGATGCCACCTTCCTTGGCCAGTCCACCAGCAATCCAATAGATGCGATCGTAGGCATCCAGGGCATGACCGGCGGCTTCGGCGTTGGTTGCCTTGGAATCATTGACAAAAAGGACCCGGCCAACTTGGCCGACCAGCTCCATGCGGTGGGCGAGGCCTGGGAAACTGGCGAGCCCACGCGCGATAGCCGCCGGTTCGACGCCAAGGCTTCGCAGCAAGGCCCATGCGGCGGCTGCGTTTTGCCGGTTATGGCGGCCCGGCAAGGTCGCGTATTGACCGAGTGCGACGCGCGGTATCTGAACGCCGTCGCGTACCTCGATCAGCATGTCGTCACAACAAACGCCGCGGTCGACCGGCCCTTCGGTGGACACCTTTTCGACAGTCCGCCGTTCAGCGAGCGCAGCTGCGATGGCCCGGCAATGGGTGTCGTCAATGCTGCAGACCGCAGTATCGCCTGGCCCCAGGTTGGCGAAGATGCGCGCCTTGACGGCAGCGTAGTGTTGCAACGTCCCGTGGCGATCGAGGTGATCGGGTGTGATGTTGAGGAGCGCGGCGGCATTGGCCTCGAGCGACGGTGTCAGGTCGATTTGATAGGACGAAAACTCGATAACGTAGGCGCGATCATCCTCGAGTGGCTCAAGCCCGAGGATCGCTTCGCCGATGTTGCCGCCGAGGCTAACTTTGCAACCGGCCTGCTTCAATAAGTGCGCGACCAGGGCCGCCGTGGTTGACTTGCCGTTGGTCCCAGTGATGGCGATCACTCGGGCGCGCGAGGCAAGTGCCCGACGCTCGCGGAAAAAAAGCTCCGTATCACCGATAATCTCAACGCCAGCCCGTTGTGCTTGCCGCACCGTCCAATGGGGCTCGGGGTGGGTGAGTGGCACACCCGGTGCAAGCACCAAAGCAGAGAGCGCCGACCAATCGAGCAGGCGCAAATCGGCAAGTTCAATCCCCTCATCAGCGGCCGTTTCGCGGCCTCGTTCGCCGTCATCCCAGCCGATAACTTGGGCGCCGCCGGCTCGCAGTGCATGGGCCGCCGCCAGGCCCGAGCGCGCCAGGCCGAACACGGCAACCCGTCTGCCGGCAAATGTCGTCACGGCAATCATGGTCGCTTTTGTACCTGATTCAGGCCGTTACGCCTGCACCCCTTGCGCAAAAACCGGTTCACCAACCCGCTATCGCAACTTCAATGTGGCAAGCCCAATGAGCGCGAGCACGACGGCAATAATCCAGAACCGAACGACAATGGTCGGCTCCTCCCAGCCTTTTTGCTCGAAGTGGTGATGCAATGGCGCCATACGAAACACGCGTCGCCCCGTCAGCTTGAACGACAAAACCTGAACAATGACGGAGACGGTCTCGAGCACAAAAAGACCACCAACGATGGCCAAAACAAGCTCATGCTTGGTTGCGACAGCAATGGCACCGAGCGCGCCGCCCAGGGCCAGCGAGCCGGTATCGCCCATGAAGATCATGGCTGGCGGCGCGTTGAACCACAAAAATCCCAATCCCGCCCCGACGAGCGCACCACAAATAACCGCCAACTCGCCGGCACCCTGGACGTAGTGAATCTGGAGATACTTGGCGAACACCGCATTGCCGGAGAGATATGCGATCAGGCCGAACGTGCTCGCCGCAACCATCACGGGCACGATGGCCAGGCCGTCGAGGCCATCCGTCAGATTGACCGAATTGCCAGCACCTGCGATCACCAACACGCCCAACAGGAGGAAAAAGGGCCCGAGATAGATTAGGGCATCCTTGAGGAACGGAACGGTCAGCGAGCAGGCAAACCGCTCGGTTTGCGCGCCGTTGATGAGCGACGGCAAATGAGTCAAGCAGTCAAAGGGGTTCTGGTCGGCCTGCATCATGCCGACGACGACCACGGCGAAGGTCGCAAGCACGGCAATCGAGAGTTCGAGCGCGAGCTTTGCCCGGCTCGATGAACCGGAGGTGGTTCGCTGGGTCACCTTGAGGTAGTCGTCATAAAAACCGATGGCGCCGAACGAGAGCGTAACGCCCAAGACGATCCAGACATAGGGATTGGCCCAATTGGCCCATAGCAAAGTCGCGACCGTGATCCCCATCAGGATCATCAAGCCGCCCATGGTGGGGGTACCCTGTTTCTTGACGATGTGGCTTTGCGGGCCGTCCTCGCGAATGGGCTGCCCCCTGCCCTGGCGAACCCGCAAGAGGTTGATCAGGCGGGGGCCAAACAAAAACACGAACAACAGCGCGGTGACGATGGAACCACCGGTGCGAAAGGTGATGTAGCGAAATACGTTTAGCGCACCGAATTGATCGCTGAAATTCACCAACTCGTATAGCATCCAGTGCCCCTGCCCGCGCACTCAGCGCTTGTTGATATCAATCCTTGGCCACTTGAGCGTCGTTCAGGCGCTCGCTCAAAGCGTCGACTAGCGGGCCGATGCGACTGCCCAGCGATCCCTTGAGCATGACCACGTCTCCACCCCGAACCGTTTCGAGGAGTACCAACCGCAAGCCCTCGGCATCCACGGCGTATGCCCCCTTCATGGCCGCAGGCAGCACGTCGTAAAGCTCGACCATGTTTGAGCCGCACGCCAACACGAGATCCACGCCCGCGTCAAGCACGGGCTGGAGCAATCCAAGGTGGAGTTCTTTTGATCGATCGCCAAGCTCCAGCATATCGCCGAGGACGACAACGCGGCGCGGGAATTCCCGCCTCGGTACGTGAGCCATGGCCGACAATGCCGCCGCCATCGAAGCCGGGTTGGCGTTGTAGCTCTCGTCGATGACCATGATCCGACCTTGAGCGGTTTCATAGACCGTGCGTGCGCCGCGTCCCTTGGGAGCCCGCAGTTTGGCAAACTCTTCCGCGCCGCGCGCGACGTCAACGCCGGCGGCTTGCAATGCCGCAAGCACGGCCAATGCATTCTGCACGATGTGCAGGCCCGGAGCGCCAATCCGACATTTGACCGGCGTGCCAAGGAGATCGGCATTGAAGTCGGAACCATTCGTGCCGGGTTCGACGTTCGCCAACCGCACATCTGCGGCGGGATCTGCGCCGAAGGTAAGAATACGACCAACGCCGGCGCTCAGCGCGCG
>JAUVMS010000414.1 GCA_030600135.1 Hyphomicrobiales bacterium
GTTGGTTCGACGAGAACGTGCAGAAAGTGGTGCGTGGGCGAATGCTCAACAAGATCAAGTCGAAATACAACTTCGGCAAGATCTTCGCAATTGGCTTCGAGTTGCTCGATCAGATGGTGTTCGGCATGCGCGAGCGGGTGCAGGGCCGGCAAAAAGCAATCGCGTCGCGGCGCAAGAAAGGCAAGACCGCGCCAAACGAATTTATTTGCTCCGGTCTCGTTCAGCTCGGCTTCGTTGAGGCGGTCGGTGAGCTGGTCAGCGCCGGGCGGGTTCCGCCGATTGCGCTCAAGGAGGTGGTCTTTTTGCCCGAGATCGCCGGGTTGTTGCCGGACGATTGGGAGAATTTCACTGATCAAGAGGTGCGTGAGATCGTCGACCTGTTCGTCGACGGGTGGCGGCCGGAGCTCGAGGCCATCAAGCCCATCGACCTGGCCGCAAGCGAGCATCTCGAGTGGCGGTTTGTCATCATCGACGGTTGGGTGCACCGCGTTCGCTCGGTGTCGGAAGCTTATGCGCTGCTCGAATGGGAGCCAGACTTCATGGGCGAGCCGATGGGAGCCTGAGCCGTTCGACGACCGTTGGGTCGGCAGTCGCGCATCTATCCTTGCGCCAGCAGAAGTTCACCTCATTCAAACAATTCCATTTGTCGGAAACGCGGGCTAGTGTCACGCCATGACAGGTGAACCGACCACATTCAAGATCGCCCTCGCACAGCTCAATCCGGTTGTCGGGGACATTGCGAGTAACCTGGCGATGGCGCGTCGCGCGCGTCGCGAAGCGGGCGATCTGGGCGCCGATTTGGTTGTCTTTTCCGAACTCTTCATGGCCGGCTATCCGCCTGAGGACCTCGTTCTGAAACCGGCCTTTCAAGGGGCGGTGCGGGCGGCTGTGGAGGCGTTCGCCGAGGACACAGGCGACGGCGGGCCGGCGGTTGTTATCGGCACCGTCTGGGCGGAGGCCGGCAAATGCTACAACGCCGCGGCGTTGCTCGATGGCGGCCGCGTCGAGGCGGTTCGCTACAAGGCCGACCTGCCGAACTATGGCGTCTTCGATGAAAAGCGGGTGTTCGATACCGGCCCCATGCCGGGACCGGTGAGCGTCAGGGGTGTGCGCATCGGTGTTCCCATTTGCGAAGACATCTGGGGCGAGGAGGTTTGCGAGTGCCTCGAGGAGACCGGCGCCGAGCTGCTGGTCGTACCGAACGGTTCGCCATTCGATATCACCAAAACCGACGACCGCATGAACGTGGCCGTTGCGCGGGTGACCGAGACCGGCCTGCCGCTCATCTACGTCAATCAGGTGGGAGGGCAGGACGAACTGGTTTTCGACGGTGCCTCGTTCGTCCTCAATGCCGACCGTACGCTCGCTCTTCAGGTGGTGGATTGGCAGGAGGCGGTGGTCCTCACCGAGTGGCGAAAGGACGAGGGCCGTTGGATTTGTGCGCCAAGTGAGCGGCCGCTGCTCGCCGAGGGCGATGGCGCCGCCTACCGCGCCTGCGTCTTGGGTTTGCGAGACTATGTCACCAAGAACGGCTTTCCGAGCGTCGTGCTCGGGCTTTCGGGCGGTATTGATTCAGCGCTCTCGGCGGCCATGGCGGTCGATGCTCTCGGGCCCGACAGGGTGCACTGTCTGATGCTGCCCTATCGCTACACGTCAAACGAGAGTTTGTCTGATGCGGCCGCCTGCGCCGAGGCGCTCGGCGTGCGCTACGACATCGTGCCGATCCATGCCCCGGTCGAAGGTTTTGCCGAAAGCTTGAAGCCGCTCTTCGACGATGCGCCACCGGGTGTGGCGGAGGAAAATATTCAATCGCGCGTGCGTGGCTCGCTGCTCATGGCGGTGTCCAACAAGTTCGGCCCCATGCTGGTGACCACGGGCAACAAGTCCGAGGTGTCGGTCGGCTACGCCACGCTCTATGGCGACATGAACGGCGGCTTCAACCCAATCAAGGACCTTTATAAGACGCAGGTTTACGCGCTCTCGCGCTTCCGCAACCGCGAGCGCCCCGAAGGTTGCCTTGGGCCGGATGGCGTGGTGATGCCGGAAAACATTATCGAGAAGGCACCGACGGCGGAACTGCGGGAAAACCAGACCGACCAAGATTCATTGCCGCCCTACGACGTGCTCGACGACATTTTGATGTGCCTGGTGGAAGAGGAAATGCCGCTTGGCGACATTGTCGCGCGCGGCCACGCGCCAGATGTGGTGAAAAAAGTCGAGCGGTTGCTCTATCTCGCCGAGTACAAACGGCGCCAGGCGGCGCCAGGAGTAAAAATATCGGAGCGCAATTTTGACCGCGACCGGCGCTATCCCATCACCAACAAGTTTCGCGAGGATTTGGGGTGAGGGGGATGTGGGGGGCGTGGGGGCAAGCCATTGGCGACGCGCTTCAGCTTGGGAACCTCGGGCCTTGGCCGTTCAAGGCTGTGGTTCACTTCGGTCACACATTCAAGTCCGGACGATATACGTGGATTGCTTCCACAATCTCGTCCAGGGTCCGGTCGACCTGTTTGACCGTAACAATAATCCAGTTCCGCCAGGTGCCGCTGGAAGGCGAACCGCGCTTGGCGTGGATAATCATTTCCTCACCGTTCCTATAGTTTCGCTTGACCTGTAGGCGGTCGATGTCTTGCCAGCGAATGGTTTTCGTACCCAAAATGGTATGTCCGCTCAACTCGGTATTGGTCATCGTCAGTGCAGGCGCACGGCAGAGACCCTGCCAGAGCCAGCCAATGCCGATAACGCCTGTCAAGAGTGTGCCAAACCACATCACCGCCTGGTCAAAATTGGTGAGGGGGCTCAGATTCGTATCCGAGGGCTCGATCAAGTCAAGGGCGTATGTGAACGCCGTGATCAGCAAGACCACGGCCAACCAATTCATGCGCCGGCCATAGTGCACCACGAACGTTTTGCCAGGGGGTTTGGGCCCAATCGCTGTAAACGAATGAGCACCTCGGCGTCGTCCAAACGCTGCGGGGGCGTAATTGTCTGTGCGGCTCTGCATAGAAACTAAGTGTACGGACGAATTCTTTCGGAAGCGTTGAGATGGTGCCAAACCAGCGTGACATCCCTGATGAACGCGAGAGGTGTGCGGCTTCGAGCTATTGCGAATGGCAATCTTTCACATTGCCCACGACTCACTAAATCCGAAGATCTGAGCTACCATGATCGCCAAGGCCCCGACGTGGGAGGAACGTGAGTGGAACGCAGGCTTGCCGCCATTGTTGCCGCCGATCTGGTCGGCTACTCCAAGTTGACGGGAGAAGACGAGGCGGGCACCCTGTCGGCGCTTTCGCGTCTTACCAAGGACTTGATCGAACCCTGATAGCGGAGCATCACGGCCGCATCGTCAAGCTGATGGGGGATGGCATTCTGGCCGAATTCGCAAGTGTGGTTGACGCGGTCACCTGCGCAATGGCCTGGCAGAAAAAGATCGCTGAATCAGGCGACGGCCTCCGGTTCAGAATAGGCATCAACCTCGGCGATATCATCGTTCAGGACGGAGACGTGTTTGGCAACGGGGGCAACGTCGCCGCCCGGCTTCTGCCTGTCGGACACTGTTATGGGTGGTGTGAAGAACAAACTCGACATCGCCTTTGAGGATCTGGGCGAGCAGACGGTCAAGAAGAATGACCGGCATCTGCGGCATGCGGGCGCTCGGTTCGAACCGATGACGTTTCTAGTCGAGATAAGCCCAGGTGTTGGCGCCATCAAAGTTGCGGACGCGCA
>JAUVMS010000382.1 GCA_030600135.1 Hyphomicrobiales bacterium
CGGGAACTAAAAAGGCGCACCTGCGCGTGATGAAGCCGGCGAACCTGCAGCGCCAGTATTCCGGAAGTGGTGTCATCCATAGGCGGGTTGGCGATCTGATAGTCAAACCTGATGGAACGTTTCATCCAGTGCCTGCGCCCTATGCCGAGCAAGGGCGCGACAAATTTGAGAAATTTGCACCGAGCCCCATCATGGTGGTGTCCGAGGATCCAGTGTCGACCTTTTCCATCGATGTCGATACGGCGTCATACGCGTTTGTTCGTCGGATGATCGAGCGCGGTTCGCTGCCACCGAGAGACGCCGTGCGCGTCGAGGAATTGATCAATTACTTCCCCTACAACTATGCCTATCCGGATGGGGCGGAAGCGCCGTTCAAACCGACGATTGCGCTTTATCCCACGCCGTGGAACCCGGACACAAAGCTGCTCCACATCGGCCTGAAGGGATACGACGTCGTTTCGGATGAAAAGCCGCGCTCGAATCTGGTGTTCCTCATCGACGTTTCGGGCTCCATGCAGTCGCCGGACAAGTTGCCGCTGCTCAAGAATGCGTTCCGCTTGCTGGTTGATCGTCTCGGGGACGACGACAGCGTGGCAATCGTCACCTACGCCGGTCAGGCTGGCACCGTTCTCGAGCCAACCAAGGTGATGGAGAAACACAAGATTTACGCCGCGCTCGACCGGCTGCGATCCGGCGGATCGACGGCTGGCGCGCAAGGCATCCGGCAAGCCTACGCATTGGCTCAAGCATCCTTTGAAGAGGACAGTGTCAATCGCGTGATCCTGGCGACAGACGGTGATTTCAATGTCGGGATCACGGATCGCGGCGAACTGAAGCGATACATCGAAACCAAACGAAAGAGCGGTGTATTTCTCTCCGTACTGGGTTTCGGTCAGGGCAACTACAATGATGCGCTCATGCAGGCCCTGGCACAGAACGGCAACGGCAACGCGGCCTATATCGATAGCCTCAAAGAGGCGCAGAAGGTGCTGGTGGAAGAGGCCAGTTCGACACTCTTTCCCATCGCCAAGGACGTGAAGATCCAGATCGAGTTCAATCCGGCGCTTGTCGCGGAATATAGGCTGGTCGGCTATGAGACGCGGGCGCTACGGCGCGAGGACTTCAACAATGACAAGGTCGATGCCGGTGATATCGGCTCAGGTCATACGGTGACCGCGATCTACGAGATCACGCCCACAAACGGCGCGAAGAAGCAAATCGATGATCTTCGATATCAAACGAGGTCCGAGACCGTGGCGACGACCGCGACAGAGGAATATGCATTCCTCAAGCTGCGCTACAAGTTGCCGAAGGAATCGGTGAGTAAACTCATCACCGTGCCGATCACGAAAGAGCAGGAGGCGAGCGATGTGCTCTCGCTCTCAAGCGATCTGCGATTTGCGGCAAGCGTCGCCGCATTCGGACAGAAGCTTCGCAGCGACAGCCGGCTGGGCGACTATGGCTACGATGAGATCGCAAAGCTTGCCTCAAGCGCGCGAGGCGACGACCCATTCGGTTACCGCAGCGAGTTTGTCAGCCTCGTTCGATTGGCCAAGACATTGAGCCGATCGGGCGCGAAATAAGTCGCCGTCGCCATTGGTCCGGTCGAGCGTGCTTTGGTTTGGTGCGCTCGGTCGCGGCTATTTTGGAAGCTGCAAGTCAACGAAATTGATGGGTCTCCGATTAGCCGGAGGATTGCCAGACTACGGGCTCGCGTTTGTCTCGCCAGCTGGCGAAATGGGGGCTGTAAAGTTCCTCGATTTCGTTGCGCTTGAGTTTGAGGGTTGGCGTAAGCAAGCCGTTTTCAATGGACCAAGGTTCGGCGACGACGACAAGGAACTCCAGCCGTTCATGTGCGTCCAAGGCGGCATTCAACTGATCCAGATGCTCTCGCAGTGAGCCCGTCAACTGGTCGCGTGAGGTCGCATTTTGGGCTCCATCCGCAACACGTTGCGCGAGCATGACGAGCCCGAAGGGTTGAGGAAAGTCCGCACCGACGACGCAGCAGGCCTCCAGACCCGGATGATCGATCAACCGACCTTCGATTGGTCCCGGAGAGACATATTTGCCCTTGGACGTCTTGAAGATGTCCTTGGCGCGCCCGGTTATCCGAAACCTGCCTTCATCGTCGAACTCGCCCTTGTCGCCGGTCCGTAGCCAGCCGTCTTGCGTCATGGCGACGCGGGTGAGGTCGGGTGCCTTATAGTAGCCCATCATGAGACCGGGAGAGCGCATTTCCATTTCGCCCGTGTCTGGCGCAATCCGCGTCTCCACACCATCATAGGCGAACCCGACGTAGCCGGGCTTCGTGCAGCCTGGTTGGTTGGCATGGGATATGGCGCAGTTCTCTGTCATGCCGTAGGCCTCAAGGATCTCCAGACCGAGGCGTTTGTACCAGTGGAGGAGTTCGCCAGGCATTGCCGCCGCGCCGCCAGCAGCGTAGCGACATTCGTCGAGGCCGAGAGCCTTCTGGATTTTTTTCGAAACGAGACGATTGACGATCGGTATCTTCAAGAGCAAATCGAGTCGTTTCGGCGGCACTTCTTTGAAGACGTCCTGTTGAAATTTTTTCCACAACCGCGGCACGGAAAAAAATATGGTGGGTCTGGCGCTTCGCAAGTCATCTTGAAAGGTCTCAATCGACTTGGCGAAGAAAATGCGAAATCCGACCGCGAGCGAGCCGAACTCGACAATAGCGCGCTCGGCGACGTGGGCAAGAGGCAGATAGGACAGCACGCGGTCATTCACGCCAATGGCCATGCGATCAACCACGGTGGCCACCGACCAGGCAAAGGCGCCAAAGCTCTGCATGACGCCCTTGGGTTGGCCTGTGGTGCCGGAGGTATAGATGATGGTGGCGAGGTCGTTTGCCGGGCGAGTGGGGTGATCGGAAATTGGATCGCTGGTTCGGACGATGTCGTCCCAGGTGTCATAATCATTGCGCGGCGATAGCGGGTAGGAGATGCAGTGTATGCCCGACGGCAAACCCGGTTTCATCGTTTCCCAGCCGTCGAGTTTGCCGACGAAGCAAGCCTTGCATTCACTGTGCTCGAGGATCTGGCGAACGGTATCGGCGGTTAGCGTTGGATAAAGCGGCACCGAAACGTGTCCCGCCATCCAGATGGCATAGTCGGACATGAGCCAGTGTGCGCAGTTCTTTGAGATTATGGCGATGTGGGTGCCGGGCGGCCAATCGAATGATTTGAGGTAGGCCGCCATGCGTCGCACTTCGTCGACGGTTTCCGCCCATGTGTAGTCGCGCCCGACCGAGTTGCCCATGGGTTGCGACAAATAAATGTCGTGCGGTCGGGTTTCTTCCCAGTGATAGAGGCGCTCGAGTGGGAGGCGTTCGCTCGGGACCTCGTTCATAAGACCCTCGGTCGAATCTCAATTATATTCCGTAGCGGCTAGCCGAACGATCGGGCCGTGTGGCCAATCTGTCGCCCGACCGGTTCGCCGTCGCTTTTTGGCATGATTGCCCGAGCGGTTATCTTGCATCATGTCACAAAAGAACTCACCAATGCATTGAATGCATTCTGAGCGCGCTCTTCTGCTTCGCTCGTGCGGTCACGTACGTAGAAATTCCCGAGCGCGATAGCATCCATGTCGGTGCGAAGATAGCAAGAGATTGCATCTTGTGGGCTGGCGACGATGGGTTCCTGACGATTGAAACTGGTGTTTATAACGACAGGCACCCCGGTCAGTTCATGAAACGCTCGTATGACGCCGTAGTATTTTGGGTTCGATGCCTTGTCGACGGTTTGTATGCGGCTTGTGCCGTCGAAATGGACCGCCGCGGGTATCAGGTGGGCTTTGTCCGATCGAACCTTGGGCGCCAGGGTCATGAACGCGTCGGGCTGGTCAATCTCGAAATAGTCCGCCACGTGTTCGACGAGGATCGTGGGGGCAAATGGGCGAAACGGCTCGCGATGCTTGATCCGCGCATTGATGGTCTCGACCATTTCCGCGCGCCTGGGATCGGCGAGTATCGAGCGGTTGCCGAGGGCCCGTGGTCCCATTTCAAAACGACCTTGGAACCAGCCGACGATTTGTCCGTCGGC
>JAUVMS010000402.1 GCA_030600135.1 Hyphomicrobiales bacterium
AATGCCCGCGACCTCATGTTCAGCGCGCGCCGCGTTGCGAGCGACGAGGCCCATCGTATGGGGCTGGTCCAAGCCGTTCTCGGCGACGACGAACTCGAGAGCTTTGTCAGTGACTACGCCAACACCGTCGCGGCAAACGCGCCGCTCACCGTTGGCGCCATGAAATTCATCTCGACCCAGGTCGTCAGCGACCCCGGCGAGCGTGATCTGGAGCGCTGCGCCACGATGGTGGCCGATTGCTTTGCCAGCGCCGACTATGCCGAAGGCCGCAAGGCGTTTGCTGAAAAGCGCAAGCCAGTGTTCAAGGGGCGCTGATCAGCGGCTTAACCAAGAGATAAATATCTGAGACGGAGATACCCAGGGTCCGCGCGACAGTTTTTGCCGAGATACAGAGCAAAACGAAAAATACGGCCCCTGCGAGCGCGCTACCCTGTTCGAAAGCCTACCGGCGTCAATTGACCCTACCCCGCTGTTCTTGTCCTCGGCCTGCCCAATCGAATAGGCTGCGGGTGATCGAGCGCCACGCGCCAACTTGCGCGGAGATTGGTGCATCAGCAATTGAGCAGTGCAATCTCCGTGACTCATCCACCAATCAATCGAACCCCTCGCCTGCCTGCCCGGCTTAGGCTCAAGCAAGCCTCGCAAGGGCTACGTGTGCGATGGGACGATGTACCCGACAACGTGCGTGGCGGTATTTTCATCCTATTGGCTGGCGGCCTGTTTTCGATCATGGTTGCCCTGATCAAGCTCGTCGGCGCGCGGATTCACGTCACTGAAATCCTGTTCTTCCGACAAACCACGATGATGCTCCTCGCGCTGCCTGCGCTCATTCACGGGCTGCCGGGAACATTAAAGTCGGCGCGCGTCGATTTGCAGGTGGTGCGCGTGATCGCTGCTTTTGCGGCGATGCTATTAGGCTTTTCAGCGGTCATCAATTTGCCGCTTGCCGACGCGACAACCATCTCCTTTTCCAAGTCGTTCTTCGTCACCGTGCTGGCGATCTTGCTGCTCGGCGAAGTCGTCGGCATACGCCGGTGGGCTGCGTTGGCCGCCGGGTTTTGCGGCGTCCTGATCGTCGCATGGCCGCAAGGTTCTGATTCATTCAACATTTATGGCGTCATGGCCATCATGAGTGCCGCGGCGGTCGGTCTCGTGATGGTCATCATTCGCAAACTTTCTCAAGTCGACCACCCGGTCACGATCCTCTCCTATCAGGCCGTCGGTGTCGGGCTCTTGATGGTGCCGCCGACCATCTGGTTCTGGATTACGCCGACATTGACGGAGTTGCTGCTGCTCATTGCCATCGGCGTGGTTTCCGCGCTTGGCCAGTACCTCAATATCTTGGGCTTGCGGTCTGGCGAGGCGAGTGCCGTCGCACCGCTCGAGTATGTTCGTCTGATCTATGTGATCGCGCTCGGCTATCTGATTTTTGACGAATGGCCGGAGCCGCGCGTGTTCCTCGGCGCGGCCATCATCATAGGCGCGACAGTTTACACGCTCCATCGCGAGCTCCGCACGGCAAGCAAGCTGGCCGGCTGCAGAGACGCCAATCCGCTCTAGCAGCTTGTTAGGCCGTAGTGTCACGCCCTTAGGTGCCGACAGTCAGTTGCCTGTGGTAAAGCCACTCTCCTTGGCGCGGATCAGTGTGCTCACCATCCGGTTGATCGGCGCATCGCGCCCCACTTTTTTCGCCGCCGGGGGGATTGCGCCGTTGATCACGTCGATCTCTGAGTGCCGACCCGCCAAGTGATCCAGCAACATCGAGGGCCGTGCATTGGGGATTTTCTCGCCGAACGCCTTCACGTAAGCAACCGGATCGTCGAAGCTGAGATTGATGGCGCTCGCCACCGCGACCTCGTAGGCTTCTCGCCCGCATCCACTGGCCACCGACCACGCCTCCTCGCTGGCCTGAACCTGGCCGACGGTGAGCCCGGTCAACGTACAGGTCCCGCTGTAGGTGACATTGCAGATCAACTTTTCCCAGACCATTTTGTGAATGTCGTCGAAGGTCAGCACCTTGAACCCACCCGACCTCCAAACCTCGGCGGTACGTTCAAGTCGTTCGCTGACAGAGCCCTCGTATTCGCCGAGACGCATGAACTCCATGCCATTGTGATGGGCATGGCCCGGCCCCTTCATCGAGGCGCCAAATCCGCCGACCACGCCGATCATGACGCGCTCGGTGCCCAAGATTTCGGCAACGCGCTCGGCGCTACCGAGACCGTTTTGGATTGTCAGCACGACGGTGTCGGATCCGAGGATCGGTTCGACCGAGCGCGCGGCGTCCGCCACGCCGTCGGCTTTGGTCGCGATAATCACCAGGTCGGCACGCTCGACGTCGCTCGCCCGTTCGCTGGCGTTGAGACGGACCGTGCGGTCCCCGCTCGCGCCCTCCACCCTGAGGCCGCGCTCCCGCATCGCCGCAACATGTTCCGGCCAGGCATCGATTGCCCAAACGTCGTGCCCCGCGTCGGCGAGCAGAGCGGCATAGACCGACCCCATCGCCCCCGTACCTATGATCGCAATACGCAAGTTGGTTGCTCCTTTCGGTGTGTCGGCTCAGCGCGGGACGACGCCCGAGCGAGTGGTGCAGATCGAAACACATTTCCGTTTCACTCTATTGCGGGCAACGGCAACGAGGAAGAGGCCCACGGGTTCGCTTGTCGAACAACTGGCCTGCATTTCTCGCTGGCACACTGATCAGCATCAAACCAGCCGTTGTCTCCAGCCCAGCTATGAAACTCCGTCTAGGTCAGGATCGCGGCCAGCTCTTCGAAATCGGCGACGATGATATCGGGCTGATGCGGTGTCTCGCCGAAAGGGCGCTTCCGGCGATCGACAAAGGCGGTGCGCATGCCGAACGACTTGGCACCGATGCAATCGAATGCGTGGTTTGCGACGAACAGGATGCTCGAGCGATCTACGCCCATGATTTCGGCGGCGGTGGCGTAGGTCTTCCAATGCGGCTTGAAATAGCCCGCTTCTTGAACGGAAATGACATGATCGAAATCAAAACCGATATGGGGCTTGGCGGTCTCCAGCATGTCGCGGTCACCGTTCGACAGAATGGCGAGCCCATAGCGAGATCGAAGCCGTTCGAGCGCTACCAAAACATCGGGAAACGGTTTTAGCTTTTCAATCTGGCTGACCAGCCAGCGGACCTCGTCTTGCCCATAGCTAATCCCACAACGGTCCATGACATGCGACACCGCACGGTGCCCGATCTGGCGATAGGGCGTATGGCCACGGTCGCAAAGCGCGTCGATCATCGAGTTTTCGAAATGCGTGCGCCGCCACCATGTGACGAAACGATGAGGCTCGCCGTCCCAACCCTTGTCCTTCAGAAACGGTCGGACCGCTTCGGTCAGGCCCGACTGCATGTCGACAATGGTGCCATATTGATCGAAGGCCAGCGCCGCGATTTCACGCTTGAGAATCTCAGGTGGTTCCATGGGCATCGGCTCGGTGGGGTTCGGCAATTGTCCTTTGCGATACCTATCTGTCATGCAATGTGGAATGTTGCAATTCATTCCCTCTGTGCCGTTGATGCCCGGCGGGCGAACGCAATCACACCAAAGGAGGCGCTTGTGCCATCTCGCTGGACCCATCGTCGTCAACAGTTTCGCGCCGTTCTCGAGGGCGCGGACTGCATCGTTCCAGCCTCGGTTTTCGATCCCTTGTCGGCGCGCATAGCGGAAGATCTCGGCTATGAGTTGGGTATGTTTGCCGGTTCCCTTGCCTCACAGACAGTGCTGGCCGCGCCCGACCTGATTGTCCTCACCTTGTCGGAGTTCGCCGAGCAAGCCTACCGGGTCTGTGGC
>JAUVMS010000217.1 GCA_030600135.1 Hyphomicrobiales bacterium
GCTGCGATTATTGCTTTAGCGGCAGTCATCGGAATTGGTGGGCAAAAGCCGGCAAGCGCGACGGGGTTCAGCGCCGACGATCTCAACATTCCGTCAGAGTGGATGATCGGCGGATTCCTGGTGGTGACGCCCAAGTACGAGGGCTCGAAAGAATACGAGGCGACGGGCTTTCCGTTCATCGCGCCGGTGGGGGTCGACGGTACCGGGTTCGTCAACGTCATCGGGCCGCAGAACGTGCAGATCCGTCTGCTGCGGTTCAGTCCGTTCGAGGCGGGGCCGCTGGTGGGCTATCGCTGGAGCCGTGACGAGGACGATGCCAAGCGGCTCAATGGGCTGGGCGACGTCAGCGGGGGTCTCATCGCCGGCGGTTATGTGAGCTATGATTTCGGGCCGTTCCTGCTCAGAAGCTCCTATCACCAGAAAGTCACGGGCGATAATACGGGCTATACGGTTCGGTTCGTGGCCGAAGCGGATCAGCGCATTGACGAAAACTGGCGGCTACGCGGCCGGGTCGGTACGGCCTATGCCAGTGACGGCTACATGGATGCCTATTTCAGCGTGACGCCCGCGCAATCACTCACCTCCGGCCTGCCGGTTTATGATGCCGATGCGGGCTTTAAGGGCGTTTATGCCTCGGCCGGGTTCGACTATCGGTTGAGTGAGGACTGGGTTATGCGCTTTACCGGCTACTACGAGCGGCTCATCGGCGACACCACCGACAGCCCCATCGTCGAAGCCGAGAACCAGTTCGCCGGCACCGTCGGCCTGGCCTATGTCTTCGACTGGGCGGATTTTTCGGGCGGCGAGCGCGACCCGCGATATTGAGGGGTGACGGGCATTCGGTGCGCTGAAAGCGCCGAGCGCGAGCCTTTTTGCTGCGGAGGCTCCTGTCATGACGAATGCCACCGAGGCGCAATTTCCGTTTCGCCATAGTCGGCTCCTGGATTTGTGGCCGGGGCGTCCTCTCCGCAAGCCCTATTTTATCTCCCATGCCTATGCCGACCGCGCGGGCCTCGGGTCACTGAAAGCTGCCTTGCCGCAACGGATCAATCCCGTCGTCTTTCCGCCGATCGACGTCAATCCAAGGCAAACCGTGAGCGCGGCGCTGATCCAGCGGATCAGGGAATGCTATGGCCTCATCTACGTCGACAGTCCCGCCTCAAAAAAATCGTTCTGGGTCAACTTCGAGATGCGTACGGCGGGGCGGTTGGGAAGGAACGTCGCGGCATACGATCCAAACGAAAATAATTTCACTGTCAAATGCTCATCTCCAACGAATACGACTGCGGTGCTTTGGAACAGTGAATTGGAGCAAGACGACCGTCTTGGCCTCGAGATCGCACAATGGCTGCGAGAGAAGAGAAATGTCGCCGCCGGGCGCGCGCTGAAGGACCTCGGTCATGCACACTTCACGTTTGATCGATACTCCGGCACCTATAGTCCGGATGGCAACATCCCAGTTCTCTACGGCGAGACGCAGTCGTCGCTGAGGCGAAAGATGCTGGCAAAGGCTTGCGTCATCCTCCTACTTTCCAATGCCGCATGCAGCGCACCCTGGCCGTTCGACGATCGTGACTATCTTGCAGCCTACGGCAAAACCGGTGATTTGCGAGGGACAGGCCTCGAGGTGGCGTGGCTGGAACCACCGAATTGGGGTGCCATCCAGTCAGGGTTCCAAGAGATCAGTGGCCAACCGCAAAACAAGTTGTTCAGGGATTTGGTGCTCAGCCAAGCGCAGTCACCCGATGAACTTGTGCTGACCCAGAATGGGCAGATCAATTGGCCGCGCGTGGACGATCTCTTGATGAGGTTGGAGCACACCGCGTTCGAGAATGGCACGTTGGGCATCGACCTGCGCGATGCGATGTCGAGCGAGCTTCGTGATATCGAGCGGTTCGAGCAGACGGCCGAGCAGTCGTTGAGAAGAACGCGCATCAACTACCATCAGGACAAATATCTATAGAGATTGTTTTGCTAAAGCGCGACCCGCGATTTGAGTGTGTGAGGCTGGGCGGCGACCGCCGTGCCCGACATCGATGGCTTGCCATTGAAGTAAAGGGAAATAGACGCGCGGCGTGACGCCATTTCATACAGTGCGGCGTTGCGCTTTTCCCCCCTGCGTCCCAAACTGGCGATGAACACGTCCATTGTTCATTTCAGGTAGGGGCGACGTCATGCGAAACCTGAGACGTCAGGCTGTACGCGATCACTTGATCCGTTACGGCGGGGACAGTTTCCCGCATCTGTTTCGCTCGGCTTCGGGCACCATCGTCGTCGATGACACCGGGCGCGCGGTGCTCGATTTTACCTCCGGGCAAATGTGCGCCACCATCGGCCATAACCATCCGGCAATCAAAGAGGCGATCAGGAAGAGCGCCGACACGGCCATGCATATGTTCTCGGGCATGATACCCGAAGCGGTGGCCGACCTTGCCATCAAGCTCGCAGAGTGGGTGCCGGAGCCGCTCTCCAAATCGCTGATGGTCAACACCGGCAGCGAGAGCAACGAAGCGGCACTTCGCATCGCAAAATTGGCAACCGGTGGCTATGAGGTGGTGGCTCTCGGCGGCTCCTGGCATGGCACGACCGGGGCATCGGCGGCGGCGTCGTTTGCAAGCGATCGGCGTGGTTATGGTCCCAAAGTCCCGGGCAATCACGCCATTCCCGAGCCCAATGCCTATCGCTGCCCAATCGAGCATTGCCGCGATCATTGCGATATGACCTGCATGAAGGTCGGTCTCAAAATGTTCGACATGGCATCCGATGGTGCGCCGGCGGCGGTTATTGCCGAGCCGATCATTTCCGCAGGTGGCGTGATCGTCCCGCCCAAGGGCTATTTTACTGCACTTGCCGAAGCATGTCGGTCGCGCGGCATGTTGCTTATCTTTGATGAGGCGCAGACGGCCTTTGGCCGTATCGGACATCGTTTCGCTGCCACGCAGCTGGGCGTGACGCCAGATATCATGACGGTCTCAAAGACGCTGGGTGGCGGGCTGCCGCTGGCGGCAACGATCACGTCCGATCCGATCGAGGACGTCGCTCATCAGCGTGGGTTTTCGTTTTACACGAGCCACGTTTCCGACCCTCTGCCGGCCATGGCGGGGCTTGCCGTATTGCAAACCATCGAACGCGACGGACTGGTCGAGCGCGCCAAAGAGATGGGCACCTACCTTGAGCAGGCGCTGTCGGGCTTGCAGCAGCGCTACGAGGTGATTGGCGATGTGCGGGGCCAGGGCCTGTTGCTGGGCGTCGAACTGGTCAAGGATCGCGAAAGCCGAGAGCCGTTTCACACGTTGGGGGCCAGGACGACAGAGCGTTGCTTTGAGCTGGGGCTTTCCATGAACATTCGGCGCCGGACTGAGCGCGGCTCTGTTTGGCGCATCGCGCCGCCTCTCACGGTCTCGCGGGCGGAGATTGATCGCGGGGTCACGATCCTCGATCAGGCGCTGCGCGAAAGCCTGGACAGTTTGGCGGGCGAAACGAGCTAAAGCTGCCGGGCCATGATGAGGTGGGGGATTTCCTCGCCCTCGCCGCCGCAGTCGGTGCCCTGGCCGGTGACCGCAAACCCTTGAGCCTCATAGAACCGGACGGCCTGCTCGTTGGCGGGTTCCACTTCGAGGTCGACGGCCGTGGCCGCGGGAAAGGCCGCAAGCGTGGCCTCGAGCAACGCCCGGCCATGGCCGCGGCCCTGCGCTTCGGGCAGGACATAGAGACGGGCAAGGCGGACGAGGCCGTTGCCGGTGTCGCCGGCAAGCGAGGTTGCGATCAGACGGTCCCCGTCTTCGGCGATGAGGAAGCAAATCTTAGGGTGCTCCAGATCTTGCGCCAAGCGCTCGACGGCGTGCCAGCGGCCGGTGATGTCTGCAACGCGCTCGGCGCCGAAGATGGCGTCGTAGGTTGCGTGCCAGGTCGCGGCGAGCAGCGCACTCACCTCGGGTAGGTCAGCGGCGTTGCAGGGGCGGATGTTTGTTGGCATCTGCTGCTGTCTCTTTGGTGTTGCTTGATGCGCTGCGTTCGGGGCGTGAGGTCGGTCTGCCCGCACTCGGATGGCAATTTTTCTAGGTCGCCGCGGCTCTGGCGGAAGGAGAGTGATCCAAACGCCATGGAGAGCCACACCAAAATATCGAAACGTTTGCGTTTTGGAATTCGCTGCAATGATCCTGCACGCTGATTGTCGCTCACTTTGTTGTACAATTCCAGGCGTGCCTATCTAGCAGTTCACGTGATTTTTTGACCCAACTCTGAAGTCGGGCTCGTCGGGTCGTCAAAGAAGCTGACTGGCGAAACGTGCAATGAGCGGACAATCTGCTGAGAAGAAGCTGACATCTCGTTCCCATTCTCCTCGGACGATCAGGCTGGGTAACACTTATACCGATAACTGCTTGATACGCCCGCGCCCAAGTGTCATTTCATACATCGCACCACCCCCAACCGCGCCCGCGAGTGCAATGATGTCCGGCCATTGATTGAGGAGCCGTTCGGTTTGGCGCACCACCGAGGCCTTGTACAAACTCTTTGCCATAAAGAACCCAACCAGTGGCGAATTTCGGAACGTATGAAACTCCGCTGAGTTCTTTCTTATCTTGCGGTCGCCGGAAATAACTATCCATCGGCCCTCCGCCGCAAGGCCCTGCATCCACTCTACATCGGTGACGTTTGGCTCGAACTTGTCGCGCAAAGCGACGACGATGTGCTCGTCCTTGAAGAGTTCCGCTAGAGCGCGCGCAATTCGCGGTGACAGGTTGTTGTCAAAAAAGAAGTTCACGCAGCGTGCAGTCTTTCTTCGAACCGGCACGCATCCTTGACCACTGATTCCGGCAGTTCATACAGCCTGGAGACGAGCTTGGTTGAGCCTTCCGCCGCAACCGCATCGCGCAGCGTTTCCGTCGGTATGCCATAGTCCGTCGCAATCGGTTGCCCGAACGAACGCTGAGGATCCAACACAATTGTTACTTTGCCATTGAGCGGCCGCCATCGTGCGACCGCATCGGCCTCGATATCCAAGTCCTTGAAGAATTTCTCGATCACCGATGCGTACTGCCGATTCTTGAGATCCAATAGCTCACGTTCTTCCGTGCCAGGCTCATCCTCAAGGCGCCGTAACGTATCCAGGTAAATAGTTCGTCCATCAGTCCGGAAACGCTGCGTCGAGAACGGCCGGGGATCGTTTACGCATTCACGTGCATACGCTACGCATGCCCGGATGGCCTTGAGACTAACACCCGCCCCCACAAAGGCATTTACGAAGCGCAATTCAATCAGATCCCGGAAGCCTAGATACAATCGCCCATCCAGTCGAGGCAGCTGCACCGACCACAGCGGCTCCATGTGTCGATCAGCCCCGTCGAGCGTAAAATGATAGCCGCCGAGCCATCGGTTGATGGCATAAGGCTTCATGCCAAGCAAGCGCGCGGCATCGGGCACTGTGTAGTAGCCTATACCCAAAGGAATCTCGATCGTTGCACTGTCTTGAGGCATATACTCAGTCTAGCGTACTTCGCTGCATCACCCAACAGATCACGGTGCATTCATCATCTACATTTCAAATCCGCTTTGTATCAAGTGCGGCAGATCATCCGCAACGTTTTGAAAATTAGCACTGCCTCTGCCAAGGACCAATGCTGACTCGCGGCACTAACAGGAGGTCGTCTTTCACCGAACGTGCTCGGTATGCTGAATGTTGCGCAGTTGTTGCTCACTTTACCGAAACTGTGCAACAGCGAATAAATAATATATAATAATATCAGTATGTTAGGTTGGATTGTTGGCGGAGGGAGAGTCCGCTTTACTGTTATTCGTGCTCGTCCTTATCTGATCGCTTGCCCCTAAATTAACAGTAGTTTCACTAGGACATCGTTCGCAAGCGTCCTTTTTTAGTCGCGTCAAACCGGATCCAAAGTTAGGGTAGAGGTTAGGGAAGCGCATCGGAGGGCGTTTTGGCTCGAAACTCGAACCGGCTGACCGCGCGGCGCGTCGCGACGCTGACGAAACCGGGCCTCTATGCGGACGGCAACGGTCTCTATCTCGGCGTCGGTAAGGGCGCTGCGCGGTCGTGGGTCTACGTTTACCGACGCGGGACTAAGCGTACGGAACTTGGGCTCGGAAGCCTTCGCGACGTTTCGCTCGCCGAGGCCCGAA
>JAUVMS010000338.1 GCA_030600135.1 Hyphomicrobiales bacterium
AACGCCAATCCGAAACCGTTCGTGTGGACCAAAACCGCCGCGACGATCCTCAGCAAGGAGCGCAGGGCACTCGCTGCTCTCGAAACTGACAAAACCGGGAACCAAGCGAAAGGCTCGGAACACTAGTGGGCGACTTTGGCTTATCTGAAATAACCGCTGATATCTGGCTCCAACTAATTAATGAGCTCCTGCTGAAGCTACGTTTCCAGTTTTTGATTGAGCGGTAAGCGACTTCCTCAAGATCTGATTTCTGGGAATATTAACCACTTGTACGATTGTTGCGCCTTTTCAGTATTCGAAACCAAGCAAACATGTGCTGTGCAGATATATTTGGAGGATGTCAGTTTAGAAGTAATAAATGAACAGCACGATGGAGCTCAAGCGCACGGAGATTTTGCACCGGATTCCTTGCTGCACATGCCACCCGAGCAGATTGCCGCAGTGGAACTCATTGCCAACGGCTCGCGGTATCGATTTGAGCGCGGCGACCGCAAGGGTCGATGGTCCTATCACGGCCATAGTCACGCCAGTCAAGAAAAAGATGGCCAGAACATGCACCGCCACAGCGGTACCACGACCAACTATGCCAGCAGCAAAATTGCCCAAGCGGTCGAGATGTTTTCGCGGGTCAAAAGTGATCGGGTCGTGGCGAGGGGAGCGGAAGTTCGACGGGACCGTTTTGGTCTGACCAAACCGACGATGATTGCCATGGTCTACTCGGGGCTGGGGTTGCGGCCGATTGTGACGCTGAACATCGGCAACAAGACACCAGATGGTCTTGGCCGATATGTTTGGGTTGGTGAAAAACGTACCATTGAGATCATTCCTGACTTTCATCTGAGGAACCTACTGCAACTCATCGAAGCGCAATCCTGAGTTTCCCACCAGGGGCCGTCTGAAGCACGTCGATGGGGCCAGCAATTCCTAGGGTCGGTCGACGCGTTGCCGACCGGCGCCCGCGGTTTCGCCCGCGTGGCGAGCCTGGAGTGGCTGTGGTTCATCGGCCGAGCGAGATCTGAAAATCATCGCCGTTCCTGTCGAACCAAAGTCGCCAACAAAAAAATCCACTCCGCCGGTTCTGATCCAGTTTGGCCTCAAGGACATGGACGTTGCGCTCGCGGGAACGGAAAAGAAAAAACCGGCCATCACCAATTGATCATCGACGAAGCGATTGAAGGTGAGGAATTCAATGATGCGATACCGGCGGACGACCAGCACAAGCATTTCGGTGGCGAGCAAACGGAGACGATGGTCGAGCTGCCTGCCTGCCAGCACGCGCTTCAGCTGGTCCTCGGCGATCAGAACCACGTTCCCGACAACCCGTCCGTCATGTCGGAGCGCATTACGATAACGGTGAAGTAGCCGGGGCGGCTTTGGCGAGGGCAGCCACCTGCGGGCGATTGGCAAACGGCGTCAGCGTGGGCGGTCGCCCTTGATGGTGATGCGCCACATCTCCCGGCGATGGCCGTCGTAGTCGTTGATGGCGCAATGCTGGGTTGAGCGGTTGTCCCAGATGGCCAGTGTTCCAGGTTGCCAGTTGAGCCGGCAGGTGAGTTCGGGGCGCGTCTGCTGGCGGAAAAGGTAGTCGAGGATGGGTGTACTTTCCTCGCGCGTCATACCGGCGAACATGCTGGTATGGGCGGGGTTGACGTAAAGTCCCTTTCGCTGGGTTTCTGGGTGGGTCCGGACAACGGGATGTTTGGCCTCAAGTGCCCGGGGCGCCGCCTCCTTGCCGGTCATTGAGCCGGACTTCAGGTGGTTGGCTCGCAGGGACGCGGCGTGGAGGGTTGAGCTATTGATGGCGTGGAGGTTGCCCAAAAGCTCGCGCATGCCGGGCGACAATTGCTCGTAAGCAAGGCGCATATCGGCAAACAAGGTATCGCCCCCCACCGCTGGCGTTTCGACGGCATAGAGCAGCGTCGCCTTCGGCGGTTCAGGTTGATAGGTGGTATCGGTGTGCCACATCCCGCCGAAGTTGGATGTTTGGTGCGGCTCCTTGATGATTACGGTGATTTCGGGGTGTCCGTCGAGCCCCTCGGCAAAGGGGTATTCGGCAAGACTACCAAACCGCTTTGCGGTAGCGACAAAGGCCTCTGGCGACAAATTTTGATCGCGCAAGGCGATGACACCGAACTCCAGAAAGGCGTCATAGATGGAGGCAAAATCAGTGTCGCCGATGCGAGCGACATCAATGCCGGAAATTTCGGCGCCAAGTGCGCCTGAAAGTTGCGATATCTTCGTTTCGTTGGCCATTTTGGCGTGACAACAGCGGTGCGTTCAAATTCAGCCCCATGAGTTTGGCAGTCCTGCGTCCGGCGTCAACATTGTTTTGAGATAGAGTGGCGCGAGTGCCTATGAAGCTGGCGGTTGCGAGTTGCAGTCGCAGCCGAACGAACGGCTCCGTTTGAGCCAAAAGCGCACGAGAGGAGAGGAGTTATGGGTAGACTTGATGGCAGGCGGGCAATCATCACCGGCGGAGCGGCCGGCATCGGTGCGGCTGCGGTTCAAATCTTTGCGGGCGAAGGCGCCGAGGTGGCGATCTTCGATATCAACGATGCGTGGGGCGAAAAGGTTGCGGGCGACGTTGCCGCGCGTGGTGGCGACGTGCTCTATCTTCACACCGACATCACCAAGCCCGATGAAGTCGAGGCGAGTGTCGCGCGTGTCGCGGACGCATTTGGCGGGCTCGATATCCTCTACAACAATGCCGGCGGCGCGACCGCCCTCGATGGTAGCGTGCTCGATATTCCGCTCGAGGAATTTTGGCGCACGATATCGGTCGATTTGTACGGCACGTTTTTGTGCTGCCGTTTCGCCATTCCCCATATCGCCGAGAGCGTGGCAGGCTCCGATGGGCTGTCGGGCACGGGCGCGATCGTCAATTCGACGTCGATCCGCGCCATGATGGGGACCATGGGGGCGGACGCCTATACGTCGGCGAAGGGCGGCGTTTTGACCCTCACCCGGGCGCTTTCCAAGCAGCTGGCACCGATGCGGATCCGCTGCAATGCTGTTGCCCCTGGGGCTGTCCTGACCGAGCGAACGGTCGCCATGGGCATGAAGGGCGACGACGATGGCACCGACCCCAAGTGCCCGATCCGCACCGGCAAGCCCCACGAGATCGCCCGCGTTGCGTGCTTTCTTGCATCCGATGAGGCTAGCCTCATGAACGGCGCGATCGTGCCCGTCGATAGCGGGTCGAGTGCCTTCATCAGCTCACTGTAGGGTGCAACAGCGTGTCAGCTGGGCGGATCGGCCCGGCCCCGGCGCGACGGGTGTGCACGCGATTGTGCGTTGAGGTGTCAGGGATTGATCGTCAAATTGGGCGAGAGCGCACACAAAAAGCCGAGGTGATTGTCGCAATGTCTGCAATCCTGACACCCATGGTTGGCCGTCGGCAGGTGGTTGGCGGATTGGCGGCGGCTGTGTCGAGCGGCCTGCTGCTGCCGAGCGGGACCGCTTGGGCGAGCGGTCGTGTGTTGACGCCGCGCCAGACGACGGGCCCGTTCTATCCCGTCGATTGGGCGGGCGATATCGACAACGACCTTGTACGGGTCACGGGCGGCGACGCTGAAAGTCTTGGTCGGGTGAGCCACATCATGGGACGGGTGACCGATACGCAGGGCACGCCAATTGCCGGCGCGATCGTCGAAATTTGGCAATGCGATCAAAATGGCCGCTATCTTCATCCCGGTGATCGGCAGCGGCGCAAGCGCGATGAGGGCTTTCAAGGGCGTGGTCGAACGCGCACTTCGGGCGACGGCGGCTATCGCTTTCGCACCATTCGCCCCGTGCCCTATCCGGGCCGCACGCCGCATATCCACTTCGCCATCGAGGCGCCGGACGGTCGTCGGCTGGTAACGCAGATGTATGTCGCTGGTGAGCCTGGTAACGAGCGTGACGGTCTATTGCGCCGCATTCGCGATCCGCGGCAGCGTGCCAGCGTCATTGTCGCGCTCGAACCAGCGGATCGGATCGAAACGGGAGCACTTGGCGGGACTTTCGACATCGTGCTGGCCGCGTGAGGTTAGGCTCTCCTGGCGGGATCGAATCCGGGCTGCAATGAGTATTGAGTGGGCGAGCGTTCATTCCCCCGCGCGCATTTGCTTGTGTTGTCGGCAAGTCTTCTTCAGTATTTGAGCAAAGGTCAATCAGTTTAGCTTGCCATTCGCCAAGTCCAATGGTTGCGGCAGGGCAATGGCAACGCAGCGGAGGTCGGGCATGGCCCTGCTTAGGATCGATCCAAGCTATGTCATCGAGCTTGCCTATAAAGTGCGCGCCGTGATGGCCAAGGAGGGCGTGGTGGATCGCAACGACGGCTCGAATCCAACCGACGACGGTTCGCACGATATCTTGCAGGATTTGCCTGGTGATCTGACCCGTGAGGAGTTCAGGGAGGAGATCCAAGGCCTCGATCCGGACGAACAGCTGGAGTTGGTGGCCCTCCTCTGGCTCGGGCGTGGCGATGCCGAAATCGATGAGTGGGATGATCTGTTGGCCCAGGCAGCGGCCCCGAAGGCCAAGTCGACGGAAGACTATTTGCTCGGACATCCGCTATTGGCGGAGTGGTGGACCGAGGCGCTGGAAAAGCTCGGCGAGCGATAGTGGGCGTTTGCGCCGACTTGCTGAGTCGACCCAAGGTGATCATACAACATTTACTGCGACGAATT
>JAUVMS010000312.1 GCA_030600135.1 Hyphomicrobiales bacterium
CCCTGTAGCGCACGGGAATCGTAGCCGGCAAACTCCTGGCCCTTGACGCCCATGAAGAGCTCGGGGTGGCCATACTTCTCGCAGAGCCGCTTGGAGCCCAGGCCGAGGACTTTGCCGAAGCCCTCCTGTTTACCGGTCTTTTCCGACATGACGGTGAGCGCTTCGGCGTTGCCGAATTTGAGCTCGATGCCGTCGGTCTCCTCCTTGGTGATGACGCCCATCTCGTAAAGCTCCATGGCGGCGGCAAGCGTTACGCCGAAGGAGATCGGATCATAGCCATGCTCGTTGGTCATGAAGCTGGCGAAGGTCAGGGCGTCGATATCGTCAACGCCGCACATGGGCCCGAAAGCATAGGCGGTTTCATACTCGAGGCCGCCAGAAGCTTGGCGGTACTTCGGCCGATTGACGATGGTGAAGTGCTGCTCGTCGATATGGGCAATGCGGCCGCAGGCGATGGTGCAGCCAAAACACGCCTTGTTGGTGATGAGGTTGACGTGGCCATGCTCGTTCGGCGTGCGCATGGCTCTGGCATTGACCTTGTTGGCGCCCTCGAACTGCACGGCTTGGAAGTTGCGCGTGGGCAGGCCGCCAAATTTCTGCATGGCGCCCAGCATTGACTGCGTGCCGTCCTTGGTGAGCGATTTGCGACCGGCGTCGTCCTCCAAGTGCTTGTGGGTCTCCCAAACCACGTCCATGAAGCTTTTGGGATCCTTCACGGTGACGCCGACCGTGCCATAAGCGGCGACAGCCTTCAGATTTTTTGAGCCCATAACGGCACCAACGCCGGAGCGCCCGGCGGCGCGATGGAGATCGTTGATCACACAGGCGTAGTAAACCCCTTGCTCGCCGGCGACGCCAATTGATGCGACCTTTAGCTGTGGGTTTTGGTGCCGCGTTTGCAGCCAATCCTCGGTCTGCCAAACGGATTTGCCCCAAAGCTCGTCGGCGGGGAGGATTTCGACCGCGTCGTCGTCGATGTGGAGATAAACCGGTTTGGGCGACTTGCCTTCAATAATCAAAAGGTCGTAGCCGGCGTACTTGAGGGAGGCGCCGAACTTGCCGCCCGAATTGGAGCACGCAATGGCGTTTGTGAGTGGGCCTTTCGTCACTACGGCATAGCGACCGCTGGTCGAAGCCATGGTGCCAGTCAGCGGGCCGGTGGCGAAAATGAGCACGTTTTCGGGGCTCATTGCGTCGGCCTTGGGGTCCATCATCTCATAGAGATATTTGCTGGCGAGGCCGCGCTCGCCTATGTAGTTTGTCGCCCACTCCATGTTGAGGGGCTCGATGTATACCTTGCCTGCCGTCAGATCGACGCGCAGGACTTTGCCTTGCCATCCGCTCATCGTCGCCTCCTCAGGACTGTCCGTTGCCGCCAGGTGCAGGGCGACCGTGGCCCTGTACCGCGTGTTCCTTCATGCGCTCATAGCCGAGCCAGTTGGCGTCGACATAGGTGATTGCGTCGGTGGGGCACGCCTTGGCGCAAGCCGGATCGCCGCCACACAGGTCGCATTTGATGACCTTGCCGGTGGCCTCGTTGTAGTTCACCGTGCCGAAAGGGCAGGCGATGGTGCAGACCTTGCAGCCAACGCAAACCTGTTCGTTGACCTCCATGGCGCCTGTTGCCTGGTTCTTGGTGATGGCCTCGACGGGGCAGGCGTGCATGCACCAGGCTTCGGCGCATTGCGTGCAGGTGTAGGGGATGGCGCGACGGCCGTGCTCAAACTCGAAGACCTTAATTCGCGACCTTGCCGGATTGAATACGCCCTCTTTTTCGAACGAGCACGCCATCTCGCACTGTAGGCAGCTCGTGCAGAGATCCGGATCGATCAACAACGCCTTTTGCATGTTTCCTCCATCATTGGATCGTCGAAGCGTGTTATGTGGCAGAGCATTTGATCGCATAGTGCATCGGGTTTGACGACCGCGTCCATATCGAGTTTCGACTAACTATACGAAAAGTGATGCTCCGAGCTACCCCGGGTCATGCGATTTCGAAATCATGGAGGGGCCGAGTACTTCGACGACGCCTGCGGTTAGAATCAAGCCCGCGCCAATCAGCTCGCGATTGTTCAGGTGCTCGCCAGCGATCAGCGAAGCACTTATACCAGCCACTACGACCTCCGACATCATCAATATGCCGACACGTCCGGGCGATAACTTTGATGCGCTCCAAAAGATCGCCAGCATCGTTGGCAGAAAGATGCCGATACAAAAAAGAAAAGTAAGGGGTGTGGCCCTAAGCCAGTCGTTGAGCGTGGGCGTAGGGGCGCCCGAGGTGCCCAAAATCAGCAACGCGGCGAAAGCGATCAACGTGCCGAATACAAATTGGGTGGAAACCGTGTCGTAGGGCGAGACCTCAGGGTTGCGACGCATCAATGTCGCACCAAAGCCCCAGAAAATGCCTGACATCAATCCGAGGACGTCGCCTTGGTTGAATGTTTCAGCGGTCTGGTCGCCCCCCGATAGCATCACGTAAAGGCCGACGAACCCGATCGTAATCGCAAGCCAGCGCTGCCAAGTGACCCGCTCCCTCAGCACGACCATGGCGATGAGCGTCGACCAGACGGGTGTCAGATAGTAGAGCAGTGTCGCGCGCATCACCGTGGTGTAGAGAAGAGCCAGGGCATAACAGGCAATGCCGGCGCCGGCGAAAAACCCAATGGCAAGGGCCAGGCGGGCGTATTGCCTGAACCGCTCACGACGCCACACCATGAGGGGCACGAGGGCGAGTAGTGGGATGAGGTTGAAGGCCAAGACGGCCCAAGCGCCGGTGAGGCCGAGTTGCTCGACCTTGCGCAAGGGTAGCCAGTACAGGCCCCACAAAGATGCAGCGGCAACGATTGTGAGGCTGTGGTGGACCGGCCCGAATTGCGGGGCGTGGCGCTTGGTCTGATTTGACACTTGCCGGTGTCCTCTCGCACCTGCGTATCTCAATCGCCGTCATCTGGAGCAGGTGGCAAGGAACAAACTGTCACGCATTGGTTAGAATGGCCAGATCGCTCGTTGCACAGACGGGTTGGGGGCCGGAAGTGGTGTTGATGGCAAGGCGAGATGAGCAGCCGGCGTTGTGGACGGTCGACATCGTGCAGGCCGCGATGCTCGCCGCGCACCGTTGCGTCGATAATAATCTCTACAGGGAGGATATGTACGCCGCACCTCGGTCGTGATCGATCGTCGTAGAACGACGTTTGATCCGCCTGTGCGTTGCACCGCACCGACGGAAGAGTAGTGGCGAGCAAGTCGTTGCGCAGTGCGGAGGAGAACAAAGATTTTTGGCACGTCGTGCGATAGTCAGGGGTGTGATTTACTGTGTTTCAGAGCAACACTTTCAAGATTTTGTGTATCTAAATCGATCCGCACAGTTGACGATCCACAGTGAGTCATTATCAGCTGTTCCTGACATGGGATGATGCCTGCCACTTTTGCGGGCAGCGGGGCAACTATGAAGATTAGACCGGCGAGGGGGCTCGTCTGGGCGTGCCTAGGAGCAGCCCTGACAGTATCGGGCTGTACATTGCACGACAGAGGCGGGGTGGGCTACGCTGATAACCGTGGATCGATCGCCAATCAACCGTCGGACGAGGCGCTCTATCTCGGCAATAAGCACTATCGGAACGGTGACTTTGGGCTGGCCGAGAACTTTTTCCGCCAGAGTGTCGAGACAAATCCGCGAAACCCTGCCGGGTGGATCGGTCTGGCCGCGTCCTATGACCGACTGAGGCGTTTTGACCTGGCGGAACGGGCCTACCAGCACGCGCTCAAGTTGACCGGCAATTCACCTATGGTGCTGAACAACCTGGGCTATCACCATCTCCTGCGGGGCAACCTCAACCAAGCACGCCGATACCTCGTCGCGGCCTCGGAGAAGGATCCGGAAAATCCACGCGTCCTCAACAATTTGGCCTTGCTCGAGGAACGCGCTGCAAATCACGGACAACCGGTCACGGCGGTGCAGTAAGAACCAATCGATACTTCGGGCAGTATTGCGGGCTCGCCCAAGCTCCACTGATATGGATGCCGATCGCGGTTTGCGCGACGCTAGGCGAATATGGACGGCGCGACGATTAGGGCCGCCGAGCCGATAGCGATGCCGTACGGGCAGATGCCTTTTAGGCGCCAACTGGCCACCTTGGCCAGGATCTCGTTTTTCTCGACAGTGTATGGAAAACATATGGAGAAAAACGTCGATTTCATTACCAGCAGCGCCAGTAGCGCGCCCAAAATGTTCACCAGCACAATGAAACCGATGATGTTGTCGGGACCGGCCCACAACGACAATACGGTCAAGAATTTGACGTCGCCCCCACCAAGCAACCCGAAATGGAAGAAAATGGCGGCTACGGTGAACACGATGCACATCGATAGAAGACTTAGCGCTATGGATGTTTGGGGAAAAGACCATGCGCAGTACAGGCAAAACAGAAGAAAAAGACAGAGAGAGATCCAGTTCGGGATCACGAGTTTCATCGTATCACTGATGATCGCGTAGATGACCAGGAACGCGAATAGGAACTGAATCGTTGTGACAACAGCGTACTGCATAAGGGCGTTCTTCAACTAATACTCGATGAGCCCTTGTAACAAACGAGTAATTCTTTCGCAAATCCAAACTGAATCGAATATTAATGAAGCATCATCTGTGATTTTCTTTAGATATATTTGTGCTTATCTATAATCTGTTTGAACAAGATCAATCCATCGCGCCGATATTTACATCAGTTTTACTTGATTGGTGGTGCTGTCCGTTTGCCGTCGGCAAGCAGGACCTGCGACATGCGCCGGCTATCTTCGGGCGATCTCGATGACGTCGACGATTGTCCAGACGACAATGAAAACAAAAATGCCAAAGACTGCAATTTCCGCTGCAACTCCGAGCGGTCCCAAATGGGCTAACTCATATTCCATAGTGCGTCCTCAATTGTATCAGGCGATCGAACGTGGTGCTCCGTGACGCC
>JAUVMS010000105.1 GCA_030600135.1 Hyphomicrobiales bacterium
CAAGCTGATCGCCGCGCTCGCCCAGATGGCGATCGAGACAATTGTAGCACGTGTTGCACTCGCCACCCGCGAACCAACGCCCGTACTGGCCGGAGTAGGGATCAAAAACCTTGTCCCATGGCTTGTACCAATCAATCTCTTTCGCCGCCTCGCCCCAAAAAGCCTCCGGATCCCGCTTCCAATAATCATAGACCTCATGATAGCGGCTCATACGCGCCTCCTCCCTCTTGTGCCAACATCCGAGCGGCCCAAGAACCGAACTCTGGACATGAAAAGAGCATGGATGCGCACGCCCGGCAATTAGCAAGGAGACGAAGAGTGACGGACACAGCGCGCGGCGCGTTGCCGCTCCTGCGTCAATGGTCTAGCCTGTTGGAAGTGCGCCTGAGTGAAACCCACAACGCCGGGCATTGTGGTCAAAACAGACGGTTGGATTGATGACAGCGAACGTTTACGAGCAACACCTCGACAAGACACCAGCAAACTATCAACCGCTGACACCGCTCACACTGCTCGCACGCGCCGCTGCCACATTTCCGGATCACCCGGCCGTCGTCCACGGGGCAAGCCGCGCCAACTATGCAACGCTCTATGCCCGATCGCGCAAGCTGGCCGGCGCGCTCGCCCGTCGCGGCATTGCCAAAGGCGACACCGTAAGCGTGATGCTCTCCAACACACCACCCATGCTCGAGGCGCACTACGGCGTGCCCATGACCGGCGCCGTCTTGCACAGCATGAACACCCGCCTCGACGCTCAAATCATCGCCTTTCAGCTCGACCACGCCGAAAGCAAGGTCCTGATCACCGATCGCGAGTTTGCCCCGACAATCAAACAGGCCCTCGCCATCGCCATCGCCAAGGTTCGCCCCACCATCATCGACTTCGACGATCTCGAATTCCCGCAAACCGGCGAACGCCTGGGTGATATCGACTACGAGGCCTTTGTCGCAGGGGGCGATCCAGAATTTGCCTGGCGCATGCCCGACGACGAATGGGACGCCATCTCACTCAACTATACCTCCGGCACGACCGGCAACCCCAAAGGCGTCGTCTGCCACCATCGCGGCGCCTACCTCATGTGCTATTCCAATGTCGCCGCCGCGCAGATTAGGCAACATCCCGTCTACTTGTGGACCCTTCCCATGTTCCACTGCAACGGCTGGTGCTTTCCCTGGACGATCTCGACGGTCGCCGGCACCCACGTGTGCCTGAGGTGGGTGCGCGCCGACACCATGTACAATGCCATTGCCGACATCGGCGTGACGCACATGTGCGGCGCCCCCATCGTCATGTCGACGCTCCTGAACGCCCCGGCCGAGGACAAGCGCCCATTGCCTCACACCGTCGAGTTTATCACCGCCGCCGCCCCACCGCCCGAGGCGGTTCTTGCCGCCATGGCCGACGCCGACTTCAACGTGACCCATGTTTATGGTCTGACGGAAACTTATGGCCCCTCGGTGGTCAACGAGTGGAAGGATGCCTGGAGCGAACTCCCGGCAATTGAACAGGCCGTCAAGAAAGCGCGGCAAGGGGTTCGCTATACAGCGCTCGAGGATTTGACCGTAATGGACCCGCAAACCATGACGAAGGTGCCAGCCGATGGTGAAACCATTGGCGAGGTCATGTTTCGCGGCAATATCGTCATGAAGGGCTATCTGAAGAACCAATTGGCAACCGAAGAATCATTTTCTGGCGGCTGGTTTCACTCCGGCGACCTCGGCGTCATGCATCCCGATGGCTACATCCAGCTCAAGGATCGTTCAAAGGACATCATCATCTCGGGCGGCGAGAACATCTCCTCGATCGAGATCGAGGACGTGCTCTATAAGCACCCGGCGGTGGATGCCGTTGCCGTCGTTGCCAAGGCGGACGACAAATGGGGCGAGACCCCATGCGCCTTCATCGAATTGAAACCGGGGGCCAACGCCACGGCCGAGGATATTATCGACTACTGCCGCCAGCACCTCGCCCATTTCAAATGCCCACGCCATGTCGCCTTCGCGACAATTCCAAAGACATCGACTGGAAAAATCCAAAAGTTCAAACTGCGCGAGATGGCCAAAACGGTTTAGCCTGCACGTTCCACAACCTTGTGGTGCATACTTGGATTGCGGAGCGAAGGGCGCCATGACGATTGACTTGGTTTACCCTGCCGATAGCTGCCAATGGGCAGTCTCAAGACAGCACACAGAGTAACGACCGCCTAACCAATAACAAGAAAACACAATCACCATGGCCTCAATTCGAAGAAGACGAGGCAAATCGCCGTTCTTCAAATGGGAGTACCACGGAATTCTTTGGCAAGAAGGTCACTGTCTACAATATTCAGCCCGCAGCGGATCGTGATCCGCTCCGAATCATTAAGCAATTTCTCCAAGTAAAAAAGCGCCACCTCTTGTGGTAGTGACGCTCTACTTTTCTGAATTAATTTGGAATTTCTAATGTATTGGTTCCGATTTTATCCGTGCAATCTCATCTTTTAATCTAAGTTTTTGACGTTTTAGCTCTTGTATCTTAAGGTCGTCAGCATATGGTCTCGACATTTCCTCTTCAATTCTGCGATCTAACTGCCGATGCTTATCAGTGAGTTCGCTGAGGTGAGCTTCAACCGCCATAAGATCCTCCGTGCTTGCCTCAAAGCACGCAAATTCTGTCAGATTAGTCGTCTATTGTCCATGACACAGCCATAGTGTGTGGACGTCTGATTCCCAGCGAAACTTGCTTCCAGCACAATTCGCCGCGATAATTCGCCATCAGCTGAATAGATGCAGGTTACGCCGGAACCATGGAATGACATCGGAAACGGAGACAGAACAACACGAGCGCCTTGCCCGTCTGCGCCAGGAACATCGCGACCTCGACGGTGCCATAACCGCGCTCGAGGCTGCCAACACCGCCGACCAGTTGCAGCTCACCCGCCTCAAGAAGAAGAAGCTGCAACTCAAGGACGAGATCACTGCCCTCGAGGACAAGCTGCTGCCTGATATTATCGCCTGACAGCAAGATTTGTATTCTCAACGGCTGTTCTGCATTGCTGCGACGCGGTATCGGGATTGGTTGCGACGCGGTGCCGATGACGCGGCAATGGCGTTTGCCGCCGAAAAGCTGCGGTTCACGCCGACGCCAGTTGCACTTGCGAATTTCGGCCGCTTCCTATAATCGCCGTTTCTTTCTAATCGGCGCATCTTGGGTTGAGCCTAGAACGACGGAATTTTGAGATGGCGGGGGCAGCACCCAAAGTCGGAATCATCATGGGCAGCCAATCGGACTGGCCGACGATGCGCTATGCATGCGACTTGTTGGATGAGCTCAAAGTTGCCCATGAAGCCAGGATCGTCTCCGCGCACCGCACCCCGGACCGCCTCTATGAGTATGCCCGAACCGCCAGGGAACGTGGGCTCGAGGTCATTATCGCTGGGGCCGGAGGGGCGGCACACCTGCCGGGTATGACCGCCGCCATGACCACCCTGCCGGTTCTCGGCGTACCCATGGAGAGCCAAGCCTTGTCGGGCCAAGACAGTTTGCTGTCGATCGTCCAGATGCCCGCGGGCGTCCCCGTCGGCACGCTTGCGATCGGCCGGGCTGGTTCCAAGAACGCCGCCCTGCTGGCGGCGCAAATTCTCGCGCTTTCCGACCGCAAGCTCGAGGCGCGATTGTCTCGTTGGCGCGCCGAGCAGACCGCTGCCGTCGCCGACACTCCGCAAGACGGCACTTGAGACAGCATCAGATGACGACGCATGAGCCGCTCCCGCCGGGCAGCACCATCGCCATTCTTGGTGGTGGCCAACTGGGTCGCATGCTGGCGGTGGCCGCCGCCAGACTGGGATTACGCACTCGCGTCCTTTCGGATCGACCCGATGATCCGGCTTTCACCGTGGCGGCCGAAACCTATCACCACGCCTTCGACGACGATGCCGCAATCGCCCGCTTCGCGACAGGTGCCGACGTCGTGACCTACGAGTTTGAGAACGTACCGCTCTCCGCCATCGACGTTGCCTTGAAGCATGCACCCGTGCACCCCGGCCGCCGCCCCCTTGCGATCACGCAGGACCGCCTGGCCGAGCGCAAATTTCTTCATGATTGCGACATTCCCGTTGCCCCCTACGTCGCCGTCGATTCGTTGCAAGACCTGGCGCAGCACGCCTCGAAGGTGGCGCTTCCGGCGATCCTCAAGACCCGACGCTTCGGCTATGACGGCAAGGGACAAACGTCCGTCAACGACGCCGCCGATCTACCGGCGGCTTGGGCGGCGATTGCCGCGCAGCCCGCAATCCTCGAGCGCCGCATCAACTTCGAACGCGAACTCTCAATCATCGCCGTGCGCGGACTTGATGGTGCGACGGTTTTCTACGACCTAACTGAAAATCATCATGCCGACCACGTCCTTCGCACCTCGACGGTACCGGCCCGAGCGCCAGATTCTGTTGAACGAGCCGCCCGACGGATCGCTGAGCGCATCGTTGCCGAACTTGACTACGTTGGCACCATCGCGATCGAGTTTTTCCTAGTCAATAAGTGGGGCGAAAACACTTTGCTTGTCAATGAGATAGCCCCGCGCGTTCACAACAGCGGCCACTGGACCCTCGACGCCGCCCACGTCGACCAGTTCGAGAATCACGTGCGCGCCATTGCCGGCTGGCCGCTCGGCGACACCGCGCGTCATTCAAACGCAGTCATGACCAATCTCATCGGCGAGGAGGTCCAAACTTGGCAAAGGCTGGCCGACAAGCCAGCGACGTGCCTGCACATCTATGGCAAACGCACAGCCAGGCCGGGCCGCAAAATGGCCCATGTCACGACCCTCTCACCTATGACTTGACATAATGCTCCAAAGGCCGGCGAAACTGGACAAATTGAGGCTTTCTTGCTAAGTACTTCAGCAAATCTGCGGGGTCTGGCAGGATATTGCGCCTAGTAATGGGCACGATCCCGCAGCTCCAGCCACGTATGACTATTCACGCAAACCTGGATGAGGATAAAGACGCGTGCAGGTACTCGTTCGCGATAACAATGTCGACCAAGCGCTCAAGGCGCTGAAAAAGAAGATGCAACGCGAAGGCATCTTCCGTGAGATGAAGCTTCGAAACTTCTATGAAAAGCCATCGCAGAAGAGGGCCCGCGAAAAGGCCGAAGCGATACGGCGCGCGCGCAAATTGGCGCGCAAGCGCGCGCAGCGCGAGGGACTGCTTCCCGGGCGTCGGGGCGGCCGCTGACGGGCAACTCCGGATTCTCGCTTCTGATCTCGGCTTTGATCCATGATTGTTTTTGGCTTTGCGTCTTGGTCCCAGACCAAGAGCGAGACTGTTTCTCGCCGTGGTTTCGATTGTTCGGCCGGCCATTGTGCGGATTAATTCCAGGCAACCCGATGCGGCAGCACTGCTCCACCGGCCAAGCACCAGGTTCCGATGCACGTCGATGACGTCATAGCAGCGCCGCCACGAATCAATGTGAGCTTGATCTAAGTCGCATACGGCAGTACTATTTCGCAACTGCAACATTACCGCAAAGACGTAATGACGGGTGGCGAACTACCGATGTAAGCATGGCGCGTCCATGAACTGTTTGGCTTTCATGGGGCTGGTACAATGTACATCGGATACGTACTATTTCTCGTAACTCTCGCCGCGACTTGTTTTGTTGCCATATTGTTAGCTGGTCGGTTCGACAACATGATTGACGACGATCACGGACAATTGTGAGCGGAAGAGGATGCGGGGCCGAACCGTCGGCTAGTGTGACGCCGGGCCGGTATCAATTTTCACAAGCACGCAAGGCCTTGAGGCCTTGGCCCAGCCAGCTTCAAGGCGAGCGGGGTCGATTTCACTAACGATCGGGCTGACTTCAGAGCAACCGTTCCTTGCTCCTGAATGACCATCGCCCCGGCCTGAGCACAGCCGGCCTGCGGGCGAATTCGGATTTGCAATACTCTGCCCGCCGCAGTCAAAAAGCGACAACGCTCCGAGCGGTGATGGTGTTGACCCATTGGCCACCGCCGCGTTGCAAACCGTCACACCCGTTAACCATGCATTAACGCCAACACGGCACTCTATTGTGCGCGGGCTGAATTGTTCAGGTCTCGGATCCCAATGCGTATCACCGAGCCTAAGCCTCAGGTTGCCCGGTCGAGTAAGTTGTAGGCCTTCGAGGTTCCCCAACCTCGCGAGGCGCGTTGCGTAGGGTTTGTTGTACAGTGCGTAGGATTTATTTATTGGCGATCCCGGTCGCGGGATTGGTCTTGATGGGCTGCCAGAGTTCAGCCGGCCCATCGCGGGCAAGGGCCACGATTGGCGGCTCGAACACTCAGCTCCTGGGCGCCGCCCACACCTCAAACATTGCGTCACTTTCAGCCGCGGTTGATCGCAACCCATACGATGCGCATGCCCTCAACACGCGTGGTTCTGCGTTTGCCGAGGCTGGTCAATTCGCGCGAGCCATCGAGGACTTTTCAGCCGCGCTACGGATCAACCCCTCCTACCATCAGGCCCTCGCCAACCGGGCCCTTGTCTACGCCCAACGCCGAGATGCGCGCCGCGCCATCGCCGACTACGATCGTGCAATCGCCATTGACCGCTCTTACCACCGTGCCTTCGTCGGCCGCGGTATGGTCAAGCTCGACGCCGGTCGATCGGACGCTGCCTTGGCCGACTTTACGCGTGCCATCGAGTTGGCGAGCAACAACCCGGCACCGCACTACCAACGCGCCATCATCTATCAACGCATGGGCCGCCATATCGACGCCATCAACGACCTCGACGTCGTCGTCAACCTTCAACCCGAACAGTCCGTGCCTTATGTTCAACGCGGGCGCAGTCGCGTCGCCATCGGCGACAATCCCGGGGCCTTGGCCGACTTCACGTTGGCCACGGAACTGGACAGCAAGAACCCAACTGCCTGGACCCTGCGTGCCATGGCCGCCGAAGGCCAAGGCAAGACCAAGGAGGCCGCCAGAGCCTATAGACGCGCGCTGCGGCTCTCGCCATCCAGTGGCGCCGCCCGCGATGGCGTCGAACGACTGACCACACGTTCGACATGAGCTAGTTTGAACGATGCCCTAATCGCGAACCACCGGGCTTTGCGCGCAACATTAGCGCCGCTATGCTGAAGGCAATCTGGCTGACATTGCCAGACTTGCTATTGTCACGGGCATCCATTGGCCAGTCACCCATCTTGCGTGATTCAATCGAAAGGTGGCCGCGATGTTCTTCAGAGTACGAGCGCAGCTAAGACAAGACACCGCCGCTGAATTGCGGCGCAAACTCACCGACGGAACCATCCAGAGCCAAAAGCCGGACGGTCAAGAAATTGTCGACTCGATGAACCGCGCTGTGGTGACCAAATCCGGCGAAATAGAGTGGAGTGAGGTTTGCTATTGTGACAAACCGCTCGGCCACGAACGCGCCACCGTCTACGATCACCACTTCGGCGCGCTCACGACCCAGCTCGTCGACGGCTATCAGGAGCACCAAGGCCGACCGTTCATGGCGTATCTGGACGAGATTTGCGCCCGTCGGCAGTGAGCAAGCTCGCGGCGCTAGCTCGCGATCTCCTCAAGCGGTTTGCTCACGACAATCTGGCGATGGGGATAGGGAATTGAGATGCCGGCGTCGTCGAGCGCGTATTTTACCGCCCGAACCGTATCCCAATAAACCTCCATGTATTGCGCGCGACGCACCCAGGCGCGGATTTCGAGATCGACGGAACTGTCACCCAGAGCTTTGACGATGACCAATGGTGCCGGCTTTTTTAGGAACCGCTCGTCGGCCCCAACGAGGCTCTCCAGCACCTTGACTGCTTTATCAATATCGTCGTCGTAGGAGATCCCCACGAGCAGGTCGAGCCGGCGCTGCGCCCGCATCGAGTAATTGACGATCGTATCGCCGAACACCTTGGAATTGGGTACCGCGACAAAGAGATTTTGCGGTGTGTGCATCCTCGTCATGAAGAGACCTATCTCATCGACCGTGCCCGCGGTTCCGCCAGCCTCGACATAGTCGCCGATACGATATGGCCTAAGCAAAAGCAGCATGAGCCCGGAGGCCACATTTTGCAGCGTCCCCTGCAACGCCAAGCCAATGGCGAGTCCGGCGGCACCAAGCACCGCAATGATGCTCGTCGTCTGTACCCCGAATTCTGCGAGGACGAGCACCAGCGTCAATATGTAGATGAAGTAACGGCCGACTTGCGCGATGATCGGAATGAGCGTTGCGTCGAAACCCTCGACGCTCGATAGTCGCGCCCGGATCCCTCGGTAGACCCAACCCGCACATAACGAACCCGCCACGATGATCAATATCGCCGTCACGAGATTCAGCGCATAGGACAGCCCCCCTTCCAGGAAAGCTGCCGTCGATAATGTCAGTTCGTTCATCGCCGTCTTGCCGTTCATTTTTTGGCTGCCCAGAACGCCCGACCAAACTGGCACGCCGTCATCGATTGACGCGTGTTTGCTGTTACCATGAGAATCAGGCTTACCCGCCGCGCCGGCTCGACATTTCCACAGGTCTCAGCGCCGACAAGATTCGCCACGCCAAGGCTCTTGCCGGACTATGGGACAGACTAGTTTCGCATCGTCTGATCGCTCAGCGTCCGCCATATTGGGCGGCATTGAGAAAAACAGAGTATGCCGTATCGATTGCCCCTTCCAATTCGTCGGCGTGAGGATGAAATGGCGACATTGCAAGTTGGCCCATCTGAAGCTCTCTACTACGAGCACACAGCGCCCACCGCAAAACCCTTCAGCTTCGTCTTTGTCAACGCGCTGACGGGCTCGACCGAGCAATGGGAGGCGGC
>JAUVMS010000333.1 GCA_030600135.1 Hyphomicrobiales bacterium
CATGGCCGAGGTGGCGAGAAGCACAACGCCCCACGTGGCAGGTCACAAGGACATGGCGAACGCTATTCGCGCACTCTCCATGGACGCCGTCGAAAAGGCCAAATCGGGCCATCCAGGCATGCCCATGGGCATGGCCGATGTTGCGACCGTGCTGTTCCGGCAATTCTTGAAGTTCGACGCCGCCAATCCGGATTGGCCCGATCGCGATCGGTTCGTGCTCTCCGCCGGTCACGGCTCGATGCTGCTCTACTCGTTGCTCCATTTGACGGGCTATCCGGGCATGGTGCGCGGTGAGATCGAGAACTTCCGCCAACTGGGTTCGGCGACCGCCGGCCACCCGGAATACGGCCATGCGCCCGGCATCGAAACCACCACGGGCCCATTGGGCCAGGGCCTCGCCAACGCCGTCGGCATGGCCATCGCCGAGCGTTGCCTCAACGCTCGCCATGGCGATGCGATATGCAACCATTACACCTACGCATTGGTCGGCGATGGGTGCCTGATGGAGGGCATATCTCACGAGGCCATCTCCCTTGCCGGCCACCTCCGGCTTGCCAAGCTCATTGTCCTGTTCGACGACAATCACATCTCCATCGACGGCCCCACGAACCTTTCGGTCTCGGACAATCAACTCGAACGCTTCCAAGCATCGGGTTGGGATACCCGCTCGGTCGATGGTCATGATCCTGAGGCCGTTGCGGAAGCCATCGCTACGGCTCAGGCGAGTTCCCGCCCGTCGCTCATCGCCTGTCGCACGATCATCGGATATGGCGCGCCCAACAAGCAGGGCCAGTCGAGCACCCACGGCTCACCACTGGGCGCTGATGAAATTGCCGGCGCGCGCGACGCCATAGGTTGGGCTCACCCGCCATTCGTCGTGCCCGACGACGTGCTCGCTGCGTGGCGCGAAGTCGGCGCCAGGGGCCGCCAAGCCTACCAAGCATGGAGTGCGGAGGCGGACCGCCTGGACGCCAATGTCCGGGCATCGCTAGGGGATCCGATCGATGCCGGCGTCGCCGCATCCATTACCGAGGCGGTCGCGACGATCAAGAGCACGTTCGCCGAGGAGCAGCCCAAACTGGCGACACGCCAATCCTCACAGAAAGTGCTTGAAAAGCTTCTGCCGCTGGTGCCGGGCCTGATCGGTGGGTCAGCCGATCTCACCGGCTCCAATGGCACCAAGACCGCGGACAGCAAACCGATCACGGCCGAGGATTTCTCGGGTAACTACATTCACTACGGCGTCCGCGAGCATGGCATGGCTGCCGCAATGAACGGTCTGGCGCTCCACGGCGGTGTGGTGCCCTATGGCGGAACCTTCCTGATCTTCACCGACTATTGCCGACCGTCGATCCGGCTCTCAGCCCTCATGGGGCAGCGCGTGATCTATGTGATGACCCACGATTCCATCGGCCTTGGCGAGGATGGGCCCACCCATCAGCCGGTCGAGCATCTCGCGGCGCTGCGGGCGATCCCCAATCTCCAGGTCTTTCGCCCAGCCGACGCCATTGAGTGTGCCGAGTGCTGGGAGCTTGCCCTAAAGAGCACGGACCGGCCCTCGGTTCTCGCCCTTACGCGCCAAGGCTTGCCGACGCTACGCGCGGACGATGCCGCCAACAAGAGCGCGAATGGCGCCTACATCTTGCGGCAACCCGAGGGCGCGCGCGACGTTACGCTGCTGGCCACCGGCTCGGAGGTGTCCATAGCCGTCGAGGCCGCCGCGTTGCTTGCCAAAGAGGGGATCGCGGCAGCAGTGGTGTCGATGCCCTCATGGGAGCTGTTTCGTGCGGCGCCCGAGGCCTATCGCAACGATGTTCTCGGCCCCGCCCCGCGCATCGCCGTCGAGGCCGCGGTCAACACTGGCTGGCACGAGTGGATTGGTGATCAAGGCGTCTTCATTGGTATGGCCGGGTTTGGTGCCTCGGCACCCTATCAGCAGCTCTACGAGCAGTTTGGCATCACCGTCGGCGCCATCGTCGATGCCGCACGTAAGTCACTGCACAACGCTTGAAGCAATCGAACCTCGGCAATACCAATGTGGACCGGAACATGATCTCGATTGATCTTTCCAAGCTGCGTGAAATCGATGAGGCAGACGTTACCGGCAAGCGTGTGCTCGTTCGCGCCGACCTCAACGTTCCGTTGCACAATGGAGAGGTGAGCGACGCGACCCGAATCGAGCGCGTCCTGCCGGGCATCGATGCGCTTGCAGGCCGTGGCGCCAAAGTCGTGATCCTATCCCATTTCGGCCGCCCCGAGGGCCAGGCAAGGCCGGAGATGTCCTTGCGTCCCATAGCCGAGGCGCTCGCCGAACTCGGCGGTCGACCGGTGGCGTTTGCACCGGACTGTGTCGGCGAACCAGCCGAAGCTGTGGTGGGCGAACTGGCCGACGGTGCAGTTGCGCTCTTTGAAAACGTGCGCTTCCACCCCGGCGAGGAGGGCAACGACCCGGCCTTTGCTAGCGCCTTGGCGCAAAACGGCGATCTCTACGTAAATGACGCCTTTTCCTGCGCCCACCGGGCTCACGCATCGACCGAGGGACTTGCCCACATTCTACCAGCCTTTGCCGGGCCGCAGATGATGTCCGAAATCAAAGCGTTGCGGGACGCCTTGGAGAGCCCGGAGCGGCCCGTCGCCGCCGTCGTCGGCGGTGCCAAGGTCTCGACCAAAATCCCAGTGCTGGCAAATCTGTCACGCAAGGTGGATGCATTGATCATCGGCGGGGGCATGGCCAACACGTTCTTGCATGCAAACGGGCTCGATGTCGGCAGATCGCTGTGCGAGCCGGATTTTGCCGATACTGCCCGCGAGATCATGCATGAGGCTGAGGCCGCCGGCTGCGCCATCTTGCTTCCGAGCGACGTCGTTGCCGCTGATGCCTTTAGCGAGGGTGCCGCGCACGCCACCTATGACGTCAAGGCGGTGCCGGCCGATCGCATGATCCTGGATGTCGGGCCCGCCAGTGTGTCCACCTTGATTGCCTATCTGGCAAATTGTCGAACGCTGCTTTGGAATGGTCCTCTGGGTGCCTTCGAAATCGCACCGTTCGGCGAGGGAACATTTGCTCTGGCCCGTCGCGCCGCTGCACTGACCGAGCAAGGCAAGCTCAAAACGATCGCCGGCGGCGGTGATACGGTCGCTGCGCTCAATGCGGCAGGAGTGACCAACAGCTTCACCTATGTCTCCACCGCGGGCGGCGCATTCTTGGAATGGCTCGAGGGGCGCGATCTACCTGGCGTTGTCGCCTTGGCCTGCAACTAGCGCCCTAAGGAGATCCCGGTTCAAGCGTCAGGCAACAATCCGTTGGAGCCTCGCGTTCGGTTGACTTTTAGAACATCGTGATGTTCTAATATTAGGGTCGAACAAGGGGCGTGCTCGTTTTCTAACGCGCCTCTCGAGCAAGAAGAACACGGTTGGGCGGAAGCGTCGTTGTCGCGGCGATCATATATATTGTCGATCGAGCGCGATGCCTTTGGGTGGTGGCGGAACGGCTACTACGTGACGAGGTTCGTGCGGCCACACTAGGGCGAACAACTCATGAGGGGTGCAAAAGCATGAGGCTCCGCACAGTCAAGGTGATGGCGCTGGCCGTCGCATTCGCGGTGGCCATGGCCTCCGGCGCGTCGTTGGGGCTAGCTCAGGCAAAGAAGAAAAAAAAGTGCAAGGACGGCGAGGTTGAGCAAGTTGCCAGCTACCAGCTTGCCAAGGGAGAGAATATCGAGGGCGCGATCAACACGTCGCTCACCGGCAAGTTTGGCGATTCGAAGACCGGCTTGAAATGGATGGTCCATCGACGACTGGGCAACTGCATTGCTTGTCATGAGGTCACCAAAATTCTTGAGCTTGCCAAACCGGATGACCTGAAGAGTCTCAAAACTTATGGCTTCCATGGCAAGATTGCACCGACCCTGGATGGTGTTGCCGATCGTTATACCGAAGGTGAGCTGCGTCTCATCGTTGTCAGTGCCAAGAAGGCCTTCCCCGACGCCAACACGATCATGCCGTCCTTCCATGTGAACGAGGGCTTCAATCGTGTGATTGGTGACTGCAAGGGCTTAGCCATTCTCTCGGCCGAACGGGTCGAAGACGTTGTTGCTTATCTCAAGACGTTGAAAGAGTAGGGCGGATTGTACCGCCTGGCCCTTAGGGAGGGACTCATGAAAACAAGTTTTCTCACCTGCGCGCTTGCAATCGCCATGGCGCTGACTCTCGCCGCGCCGGCCACCGCCGCGGACGGCAAGACCGAGGCCTTGAAGCCATCATCTGCGGATCATCCATTCGATGAGCTTTGGTCGGGCTATTATTATGCGACCAAGGAAACCCAAGAGATGCAGGACGATGACATCGCCAACCCGGGCATGGCCTGGTACGATCAGGGTGAGGAGTTCTGGACCAAGGTCGAGGGCGAGGCCGGCAAGTCGTGTGCCAGTTGTCACAACGAGGCAAACGCGTCGATGAAGGGCGTGGCCACGCGCTATCCAGTCTTTTTCGAGCCATGGAAAAAGCTCATCAACATCGAACAGCGGATCAATCTGTGTCTCGAAAAGAACATGAAGGCCAAGCCGTGGAAGTATGAGTCCAATCAGATGCTTGGCATGACCATCTTCGTGCGGCGGCAATCGGCCGGTATGCCGATCAATGTAAAGGTTGATGGACCCGCCAAACCGTTCGCTGAAAAGGGCAAGGAATTTTATTATCAGCGGCGCGGTCAGCTCGACATGTCTTGCGCCCACTGCCACGAGAAA
>JAUVMS010000472.1 GCA_030600135.1 Hyphomicrobiales bacterium
ACCGGAGCCCGGCGACAACCGCTTCCGCGATCCCGATTGGTCGGAGAACCAGTATTTCGACTTCTGTAAGCAGGCCTATCTGCTTTATGCCCAATGGGCCGAGGACTTGGTCGAGAAAACCGAGGGCATGGACGAGCGCTCCAAGCAGCGCGCCGAGTTTCACCTGAGGCAACTGTCGAGTGCGTTCGCCCCCTCAAACTTTGTTTTCACAAACCCTGAGGTCATGCGGGAAACACTAGCCTCGAATGCGGACAACTTGGTCAAGGGCATGAAGCATTTCGCCGACGATATCGAGAAGGGTGGCGACCTGCTGAAGATTGCCCAAACCGACATCGATGCCTTCGAGGTTGGTGGCAACCTCGCAATTACGCCGGGCAAGGTGGTCTTTCAAAACGACCTCTTGCAGCTCATCCAGTACGAGCCGACGACGGAAAAAGTCCATGCCGTGCCGATCCTCATCGCACCGCCGTGGATCAACAAATTCTATATACTCGACCTCGTGCCGCAAAAGTCCTTCCTCAAGTATGTTGTGAGCAGGGGCTTCACGGTGTTCGTCATTTCCTGGGTCAATCCCGACGAGGAACTATCGCATAAGACCTTCGAAGACTACATGCACGAGGGCCTGCTGACGGCGGCTGACGCGGTGTGCGAAATCACCGATCAGCCGCAATGCAATGTGCTTGGCTACTGTGTCGGTGGGACTTTGCTCGGCACCACGCTTGCTTGGCTTGCCGCCAAGGGCGAGGCGCCGTTCAAGTCTGCAACGTTCCTCGCGGCCCAAGTGGATTTTTCCAAGGCAGGCGATCTCTTGGTCTTCATCGACGAGGCGCAACTTAGGTCGCTCGAAGAGATGATGACGGAGCGCGGTTATCTCGACGGATCGCGAATGGCGAACGTGTTCAACATGTTGAGACCCCGCGATCTCATCTGGCCGTACATCATCAACAACTATCTCTTGGGGAAAAAGCCGTTCCCGTTTGATCTGCTGTTTTGGAACCAAGACTCGACGCGCATACCCGCAGCCAACCACGGCTTTTATCTGCGCGAATTCTACAAGGAAAACAGGCTCGCCAAGGGCGACATGGTGCTCGACGGCACGCGGCTCGACCTTGGTGAAGTGACTTTGCCAATTTACGAGCTGGCGACGCGCGAGGACCATATTGCTCCGGCCCAATCGGTATTCATCGGCTCGCAGATGTTTGGCGGGTCGGTGCGCTACGTGTTGGCGGGCTCGGGCCATATCGCGGGGGTCGTCAATCCGCCCGAAAAGCACAAGTACCAATACTGGACGAATGACGGCAGCGACGCCGATACGCTGGAGGGTTGGCTGGATAATGCCGAGGAGCATGCAGGCTCTTGGTGGCCGGACTGGACCGGCTGGCTCGCCAAACAATCGGGCCGCAAGATTACAGCGCGTGTTCCTGGCGACGGTCCTTACGTGGCGATCGAGGATGCGCCTGGCAGTTACGTGATGCGAAAATCGTAGCGTGTGCGTCTGCCACGACGCATTGGGGTTCCTCATGCTTTGCGTGAAATTCACCACGCGATGAATTGTGGCGGTGAGAAATACGGGCTAGGGCTTTTCGCCGGCTTGTCGATCGCGAGCTTTTCTACTAAGCGAATCGCTGAGGAAACGATTGCGTGGGGCTGCGCGGCCCGCGGCACCAAGAGACCATGGAGAAGCGCATGTCGGACCAGGCCATTCCCGCCCAGATCGGGCCCTACCAGGTGGAATTGGAAGAAGGCAAACGCTACTTTTGGTGCCGTTGCGGACGCTCGCAAAATCAACCCTTTTGTGACGGCTCGCACAAGGGCACCGGCATCGAGCCTCATGCATTTGTCGCCGATAGCTCGGGAACGGCAAACCTGTGTGGCTGCAAGCAAACCGACGACGCTCCGTTTTGCGACGGAACCCACAACATCGTCTAGATTGTCATGGCTCGGCTGTTCAGCAACGCTTTTGTGCCGGATTTGCTGCGCGACGCACATTTCTAGAGTTCATGGGTGCCAGACGCTCAGCCTGCAAAGCGATTATCTACATCGCGTCGTGTTGGTCATTGTAAGTACCGGTTATCCTTTGCTAAGACGGTCGGGGGATGTCACTGTTGCGAGTCGTTTTCGGGCGCACAACTGTGTACTATGAGGGCGCATGGAATATTTTGTTCAGCAGCTCATCAATGGGTTGACGCTGGGCTCAATCTACGGGCTCATCGCGATCGGCTACACGATGGTCTACGGGATCATCGGTATGATCAATTTCGCCCATGGTGACATTTTCATGGTCGGCTCATTTATTGCGCTGATTGTGATCATCGCCATCGGCATTACCGCGGCGACACCATTTTTCCTGCTGGTACTGGCGCTCATCTTGGTGCTGGTCGTCGCCATGGCAATGACGTCGGTTTGGGGTTGGACCGTCGAACGCCTGGCCTATCGACCGCTCAGAGGTTCGTTCCGGCTTGCTCCGCTCATTACGGCGATCGGCATGTCGATCGTGCTGCAAAATTTCGTGCAGATCTCGCAGGGCGCGCGAGTGAAGCCGCTGCAGCCGATTATTACCGGGAACTACGTCATCATGGAGGCCAATGGGTTCGCGGTGAACCTGTCGAACATCCAGATCATCATTGTCGTAACCACACTGATTTTGATGGGCGTGTTCTCGCTCATCATCGCAAGAACATCGCTTGGCCGTGCACAGCGAGCCTGCGAGCAGGATCGTACGATGGCGGCCCTCGTCGGTGTTGATGTCGATCGCACGATTTCGCTCACCTTCGTCATGGGGGCGGCGCTCGCTGCCGTCGCCGGATTGATGTTTGTGCTCTACTATGGGGTCATCGACTTCTATATCGGCTTCGTTGCTGGTGTGAAGGCCTTTACGGCGGCCGTGCTCGGGGGCATTGGCTCGCTGCCAGGAGCCATGTTGGGCGGCCTCATCATCGGGCTCATTGAGACATTTTGGTCGGCCTATTTTACCGTTGAATACAAGGACGTGGCTGCGTTTTCGCTACTTGCGATCGTGCTCATTTTCTTGCCGGAAGGCCTGCTCGGCAAGCCTGAGGTCGAAAAGGTGTAGGGTACGTGACTGACGCAGTGGCATCGAGCAAAGACGGGGCGGCAACAAAGGTCGCGACGAGCCG
>JAUVMS010000388.1 GCA_030600135.1 Hyphomicrobiales bacterium
AATTTGCCCTTGCTGGCGGGAGCAGACGCGGAACATGATGAACACCACCACGCCCTTGAAGTTCGGTCCGTGCCGTTTCATGCGGCGGCGTTGCTCGGTGCTCTTTTGCCCATCGTGCTGCTCTCGAAAAAACTCGCGGCTTATGTGGACTTTGGAATCGACACGCTCGGGGCACCGCTCGCGTTGGGCGGATTCCTGGTCGCTGCCCTCATATTGACCCCAGAAGGACTGACGGCAATTCACGCGGCCCGGGTCAACCAGTTGCAGCGCGCGGTCAACATCTGCCTCGGCTCGGCACTGGCCACAATCGGGCTCACGATCCCGGTGGTTCTGGCGATCGGCTGGATCATTGACGAGAGGATCGAATTGGGTCTCGGACCGGTCGACATGATCATGCTGGCGCTGACATTGATCGTCAGTCTCGTCACCTTCATCAGCGCTCGCACCAATGCGTTGCAGGGGGCGGTGCACCTGGCGATTTTCGCTGGCTACGTCGTGCTTATTTTCGACAACGCACCTTAGGGCCGCCGTTTTGGCCAAAGGCGGACCGGAGCTTGTTTGGGTGCCCCGGACCACGGGCTTGTGTCATGATTGTTGGGCACCCCGGCAAAGCTGGAGCAGTCCTATGGCCATCCACTTAGGTTGTATCGCCGACGATTTCACAGGCGCGACGGATCTCGCCAACACCCTCGTGAAGCAGGGTATGCGGGCGGTGCAGATGATCGGCGTTCCGGACGCAACCATCGACGTCTGCGATGCCGAAGCGGTTGTGGTGGCGCTCAAGTCGAGAACGATCCCGGCCGACGAGGCGGTTGGAATGTCTCTGAAGGCGCTCGCATGGCTTCGCCAGAATGATGCGCAGCAAATATTCTTCAAGTACTGCTCGACCTTTGACTCAACATATGAAGGCAACATTGGACCGGTCGGCGACGCGCTCCTGCAGGCACTCGGCGCGGATGTCACTGTGGTTTGCCCTGCATTTCCCGCCGCAGGACGATCGGTCTTCAACGGCTATCTGTTCGTTGGAGACCAGCTGTTGTCGGACTCCTCCATGAAGGACCACCCACTAACGCCGATGCGCGATTCCAGCCTCATTCGGCTTCTTGAAGCGCAATCCACTCACCGCGCGGGTTTGGTTGCCCATGACGTGGTCGAGCGGGGCGCCGGTGCAATCGCCGAGCGGATGAGGGCGCTCCACGAGGACGGCCACCGCTACGCAGTGGTCGATGCCATTGCGGATGATAATCTTGTGGCCATCGGCGAGGCGTGCGACGGCCTTGCACTGGTGACGGGTGGCTCCGGCGTTGCCATGGGATTGCCCGCCAACTTCCGCCGCCATGGCGCGCTGGGCGCGGCGCGTGCCGCACGGCTGCCCAGTGCAAAGGGAGGACGGGCTGTATTGGCGGGTAGCTGCTCGGTGGCGACCCGTGGGCAACTTGCGCATGTGTCGTCGCGCTGGCCGTCGTTCAGGCTTGATCCGCTCAAGATGGCCGAAGGGCTCGACGTGGCTGATGAGGCGCGCTCATGGGCCAAGACTGCTGGCGAGGAGCTGCCGGTCGTGATATTTTCCTCCGACTCGCCATCGGCAATCTCCGAAATTCAGGACAGGCTCGGGCGGGCGGAGGCCGGTGCCATGGTTGAGCGAACGTTTGGGCGGATCGCAGAGGGGCTGGTTCGCGAAGGTGTGCGCCAGCTCATCGTTGCGGGTGGCGAGACGTCAGGGGCGGTGGTCGAGGCACTTGGCATTCAGGCGCTCGAGATTGGAACGGAAATCGATCCAGGCGTGCCATGGACCACCACCCTCGGTTCACCAAATCTGGCGCTTGCGCTCAAGTCCGGCAATTTTGGTGCCGAAGACTTTTTCTCCAAGGCTTTTGCCATGTTGGATGGCTGACGGATTTCGAGCAGGTGGTCGTACTTAGGGATCGCATCACGGGTTGAGTACGACGATCACGCCTAGGGCGGCCAGGCTCGATCGATGATCGCTTTGCTGTCGACTTTCTCCAGGCAGGCGCCATAGGTGTTGCGCCAGCGCCCACCGAGACGCGAACCGATGAATGCGTCGGCGACGTAGGGCGGCGCACCAGTATTCAGAATGCAACCGGCCGCGAGGAGCGCCAGGCCCTCGACAAATGAACGGGCATTGGCCTCGATGTCGCGTGGGCGGTGCAGAAACTGGCGCACCCAGTCCAGTTGCGCGGCGAGGCGCGGCTCGCTGCTGACGGCATCCTCGAAATAGTTGAAGACGGCTTCGGCGGCGTCCGGCTCGCGCAAGAGCACGCGCAGGACGTCGAGACACATGACGTTGCCCGAGCCCTCCCAGATGGCATTGACCGGCAGCTCGCGGTAGGCCCGGGCCAGGAGACTTTCCTCGACGTAGCCGTTGCCGCCCAGGCATTCCATCGCCTCATAGGCCAATGCGGGGGCGATCTTGCAATTCCAGTATTTTGTGACGGGCGTCATGATGCGGCGCCATGCCGTCTCGAGCGGGTCGTCAGGAAAGTCAAATGCGCGCGCCAGCCGAAAGGCGAGCGCCGTCGCGGCCTCGACATCGAGGGCGAGATCGGCAAGCAGATGGCGCATCAGCGGCTGGTCCGCCAATTGGGTCCCGAATACCGCGCGGTGTCGGCAATGGTGGATGGCGTTGGCAAGGCATAGGCGCATGAGGCCGGCCGAGGCGACGGCACAATCGAGGCGGGTGTAGGTCACCATCTCGATGATGGTTGGCACGCCGCGCCCCTCCTCGCCGATCAGCCAGGCGTGCGCACCCACGAACTCGACCTCTGCCGAGGCGTTCGAGCGATTGCCGAGCTTGTCCTTGAGGCGCTGGAGGCGCATGGCGTTTACCGAGCCATCGGGCAAAAAGCGCGGTAGCAGGAAGCAGGACAGGCCGCTTGGCGCTTGGGCAAGGATCAAGAAGGCGTCGCACATGGGGGCGGACATGAACCATTTGTGGCCGGTGATAAGGTATTCGCCGGCGCGCCCGCCGCCGCCGACGGGCTCTGCTCGCGTGGTGTTGGCGCGAACGTCCGTGCCGCCTTGCTTTTCGGTCATGCCCATGCCGATGGTCGCGGCGGATTTTTGGGCCACGGGCCTAAATGTCTTGTCGTAGTTTCGGCTGAGCACCTTGGGCAACCACACCTGAGCGAGCGCGGGCTCCTGGATTAGCGTGGCGATCGACGCATTGGTCATCGTGATCGGGCAGCAATGACCGGATTCCATTTGGGTCGCCATGTAGCTTCCGGCAGCGCGTACGACATTTGAGCCCTTGGCGATGGGCGCGCCGCTCGCGATGTGGTTCCACGAGTTGCAATGCAGGCCTTCCGCCATGCTGAGTGCCATGCACTCGTGATAGGCGGGAGTGAACTCGACAAAATCGCGACGGTATCCCTTGGCGTCAAAGGCGCGCAGCTTGGGCGCGTTCTCGTTTGCCAAGCGGCCACGCTCGAACGCGGCTGGCGAGCCAGTTAGCGCGCCAAAACGGGTGAGCCGTTCGCGCTCTGCCGCCCCGCCCTCGCGCTCGACAGCTTCCATGAGAGCCAGGTCGGACGTGAACAGATTCACATTCTCGAATGGAGGGCTCTGATTTGTCACGTCGTGTGTCATGGTTCGCAATCCAGTTTTCAATGGTGGTTTTATTTAACAGGTGCTTGTGGAGGTGATCGAGTCAGCGTATAGACCCAATTTTGATGAACCCCTCCAACGACATTGCCGCGTTCGGCTTCTCACACCGCCACCTGCTGTCGATTGAAGGCTTGACGGTGCAGGAAGTTGTCGAGCTTCTGGACCTTGCCGACGAAGCCGCCGAACAAAGCCGACAAATCGACAAAAAGACCGACGTGTTGCGAGGGCGCACGCAGATCAACCTTTTCTTCGAGAATTCGACAAGGACGCAAAGCTCGTTCGAACTTGCCGGCAAGCGCTTGGGCGCCGATGTCATGAACATGGCGGTCAATTCGTCGTCGATGAGCAAGGGCGAGACAC
>JAUVMS010000291.1 GCA_030600135.1 Hyphomicrobiales bacterium
ATTGCGGTGCCAGAGGTAAGTTCCGAGCGTAGAAACTACATACCGATTGGCTGGATGGAGCCGCCGACAATACCGAGCAACAAGATTCGCGTTTTGATCAGTAATGACCGGTGGTATTTTGGCATCCTAACGTCCCGTATGCATATGGCATGGACAGCGCATGTCGGCGGACGTCTTAAGAGCGATTACCAGTACAGTATTGGTATAAACTACAATGCCTTTCCCTGGCCCGATTCGAATGACGCGCAAAAAGCCAAGGTCCGGCAGCTTGCCCAGGACGTTTTGGCGGCTCGTGCCCAGCATCCGGGCGCAACGCTCGCCGACCTTTATGATCCGAACACAATGCCGACGAACCTGAGAAAGACGCATCAGGCACTCGACGATGCTGTTGACAGGCTCTACCGGCGTGCCAAGTTTCCGGACGACCGTGCACGAGTAGAGCATTTGTTCAGGCTATACGAGGCTCAGATTGCCGCAAGCGCGTGACGAATCTCAACTAGGTGTGTCAGCAATGTCGGCTGTACCAACACCAAACCGACGATTCGAACATGCTAAACTTCTTTGACCCATTCTTCTGCTATTTGCCCAAAACGACCGTCGCGCCAAATTTGGTCGAGCGTCCGGAGTGAAAGGAGTTTCGGCCCAGAACCATCCGACGCCGCATGTCATCTCCCCCCCCCAAAAAAAGGGGCGAAGCCCGGAGGGGGTCGGGCTTCGCCGAGGAGGCTCATTGCGTGTGTGATTGGCTGGGGACCGGTTTCGGGTCGGCTAGCCGGTAATGCCTGCCCTCAAAGGTCCCATTCAACGAGCTCCTCAATTCTCCACTGATATGTCGTCCTGATGCAGTCGAAATTGCCGCCGCAGCTGTTGCGCTCGCGCTGCCAGTCCCGTTGATCGAGGCGCAGGTAGCGGCGGTCCTGGCGGCGCAGGTCCTGGTGGCGGAAGCGATATTCGCCCGCCAATCGCGTATCCAGTTGCGCCAGTTCGCCGTTGCCGCAAATGGCCCGCTCCGTGCTGTTGAGCGTGCCCTTGCAGGCAAAACTCGGTGCACCCTCGGCCGCGCTCGCCGCGGCGACCAACAAGAACGCACTCGTCACGATGGCCAATGCAGCGGTCTCGATGAACAAGCGGAATACGTCGTTTCCACTGCTCTCGATGTCCTTCATCATGGCAACTTCTCCTTCGGATCCACTGTGCCCATCGCTGGTGCGAGGTGTCGGGCGCTTCGTTCGGCGATGACCAACAGATCGGCATTCGGGCCGATTCGCGCCATGTTCAGCGCACCACCAAGATTTTCATTTCGACTTGGCCTATGAATGCACTTGAGGGATTTGACGGAATTAGATGCCATATGACGGCATTTGACGGTTGGAGGTGGCATGCCGAGCCAGGACGATCCCGCCATTGCCCGGGTCCGCGACGCGCTGGAGCGGCGCGGCTGGTCGCAGCGCACCCTGGCCGATCGCACCCTGCTGGGCGAATCGACGGTCTTTCGCCTGCTGAAAGGCCAGTACACGCCAAAAACTTTGCGCAAGGTCGAGCGTGCGCTGGATCTGCTGGACGAGACTGGCCCGGCGGGCGGCCATGCCCCCGTCACCATCGCCGATGTCTGCTATGGCGGCTACGTCCGCGAGCTCTATCGCCACTACGAGGGCCGCTATGTCTGTCTTCGCCCTTCGTTCGCCGACCCCGAGGCGATGCTGAGCGCCTACCCCCTCACCATCGCCTGGTCCGACGCCGAGCGCGGCCTGACCTTTTCCGACAGCAACCCGGGCTATGAGCAAACCGGCATGGTCACCGTGCCGACGGGCACGCAGTTTCTGCATTTCGTGACTTTGGATAACGGCTCGGCCCGGCTCATCACGGCCTATCACATGCCGCCCGGCGACGCGATGATCCGCGGCGTCGTGCTGACCTTCGCCAATCCGCGCGGGCGCGAGCTCTATCCGGCCGTCGCCCCGATTTTGATGGTCTGCCAGGGCGATCATGTGCGCGATCAGGCACCCGACCTCAGCGATCTCGTCGGCCTCATCGCCCGCTCGGACGCCCGCCTGCAGCGCTATCTGCCCGCCTTGGAAGAGCTGCAATTCGGCGTCGGAATGTTGCGTGGATAAGGTGCCGCCACGGGCCGGCGCAGACCACACCGCTTGACCAACCCAGTGCCGATGCTACATGACGGGCCATGAACGAAACCTCGACCAAGTTGCGTGGACCGAACGCGGGCGCCGGTATGCCGCTCGCGCGCATCCGCAACTTTTCCATCATCGCCCACATCGACCACGGCAAATCCACCCTCGCCGACCGGCTCATTCAGTTTTGCGGTGGCTTGAGCGATCGCGAGATGAAAGAGCAAGTGCTCGACAGTATGGAACTCGAGCGCGAGCGCGGCATCACCATCAAGGCGCAGACCGTGCGGCTCGACTACACTGCCGATGATGGCGAGACCTACGAGCTCAATCTCATAGATACGCCCGGCCATGTCGATTTCGCCTACGAGGTCAACCGCTCGCTCGCCGCCTGCGAGGGTTCGCTGCTGGTGGTCGATTCATCGCAAGGCGTAGAGGCCCAGACCCTCGCCAACGTCTATCAAGCACTCGACAACGACCACGAGATCGTGCCGGTCCTGAACAAGATCGACCTGCCGGCCGCCGAGCCCGACCGCGTGCGCCAGCAAATCGAGGATGTCATCGGCCTCGATGCCTCCGACGCCCTGGAGATTTCCGCCAAGACCGGTCTCGGCATCGAGGAAACCCTCGAGGCGATCGTCGCCCGCCTGCCAGCCCCCGAGGGCATCGTCGACGCCCCCCTGAAGGCCCTGTTGGTCGACAGCTGGTACGATCCATATCTCGGCGTCGTCGTCCTCGTGCGCGTCATCGACGGGCATCTGAGGAAAGCCCAACGGGTGAAGCTGATGTCCACGGGCGCAAGCTATCTGGTCGACCGCGTCGGCATCTTCCGCCCCAAGCAGGACATGATCGGCGTGCTCGGGCCCGGCGAGATCGGCTTTTTCACCGCCGCCATCAAGGAGGTGGCCGACACCCGCGTCGGCGACACGGTGACCGACGAAAAGCGCCCGACCACCGACCCCCTGACCGGATTTCAGCCGGCCCAGCCGGTGGTCTTTTGCGGCCTCTTTCCGGTTGATTCCGCCGAGTTCGAGGACCTGCGCGAGGCCATGGGCAGGCTCCGCCTCAACGATGCGAGCTTCCACTTCGAGATGGAAACCTCGGCCGCCCTCGGCTTCGGCTTTCGCTGCGGCTTTCTCGGTCTGCTGCACCTGGAAATCGTTCGCGAGCGGATCGAGCGTGAGTTCAACATCGAGCTCATCACAACCGCGCCGAGCGTCATCTACAAGATCGCCTTGACCGATGGCGGGGCGATCGAGCTCCACAACCCCGCCGACATGCCCGATGTGGTGAAAATCCAGCGCATTGAGGAGCCTTGGATCACGGCGACGATCCTGGTGCCGGACGACTATCTCGGCTCGGTCCTCAAGCTGTGCGAGGATCGCCGCGGCCGCCAGAAGGACCTCACCTATGCCGGCAGCCGCGCCATGGTGGTCTACGAGTTGCCGCTCAACGAGGTGGTGTTCGACTTCTACGACCGCCTGAAATCCGTCACCCGCGGTTATGCCTCGTTCGATTATCAGTTGCACGGTTACGAGGAGGGCACGCTGGTCAAGATGGCGATCCTGGTGAACGGCGAGCCGGTTGACGCGCTCTCGGTCATCGTCCACCGCGACCGGGCCGAAGCCCGTGGCCGCGCCATGTGCGAGCGCCTCAAGGACCTCATCCCCCGCCACATGTTCAAGATCCCGATCCAGGCCGCACTCGGTGGCAAAGTCATTGCCCGCGAAACCATCGGCGCGCTCAGAAAGGACGTCACCGCCAAGTGCTATGGCGGCGACATCACCCGCAAGCGCAAGCTCCTGGAAAAGCAAAAGGCGGGCAAGAAGAAAATGCGCCAATTCGGCAAAGTCGAAATCCCCCAGGAGGCCTTTATCGCCGCGCTCAAGATGGATGAGAATTGAGGGGATGCGGGAGAGGAGGAGGATCTGGAGACTTACTCGATACGAAGAAGGGTTCAAAAGCTGACGCACTACAATTGATTGCCTCCACCAGGTGGTATCCAACCCTGCCGCCAACACCATGGCCGACACCCCCCCTAACTCGTCGCCTCTGCCTTCTTCTTCTCGCCATCGCCCTCTTTTTCGCCGTTCTTTTTCGGCTCGGGCGGCCAGCCGACTTCCTTGGCGACCTGGCCGATGGCATCGGCGGCGGCCTTTTCCATACGACGCTGCTTTTCGAGCATTTGGCCTTCGCGCACCCGCAGCCGGCTGACCTGACTGTTCAAGCGCTGGCGTTGTTCCTCGGAAAGCCCGTCGGTGGCGGCAGTGCGCTCAAGCTCGTCGGCGATCTCGCTGGTCTGCCGACGATCGACCACGATGGGATAGGTGAGCTCGCCCCAGCGATAGGCCTCCTGCCAGAGGCGCGCATATTCTTTCGGACAATCGGTACGGTATTTGTAGCCGTAGGATCCATCGTTGTAAAAGGAGTTGGGCGCACACGGCGGCGGGCCCATTTTCTTTTGCGGTTGCACCCCGCACGCGACCACCACCGACGTCGCCGCCAAAGCGCAAGGTGGACCGAAAATACCAAAGGCACGCATTATACATGGACGCGAAAAACAATTAATCCGTATTCGTTATAATGCAGGTATTGCGAAGTCCATGACAAGCGCTCCGGCCGGGACGCGAGCGCGGTAACGCAGGCTTGTGGTTGGGCGGCAACACTTTTGCGCACCAGACCTAAAAATTCTCTCTTGAGATCGCTCGCGAGGCAGCCCTCAGCCCATGCCTATCTTCTTCGCAAGCTCCATGTCCCAATAGGCCGCCTCGATTTTGTGGCCATCGAGATCGTGTACGAAGCAACCGTAGTAGGGTTCGCCGTACATCGGCCGTGGGCCAGGCGCACCGTCATCCGTGCCACCTGCCGCCAGCGCCGCAGCATGAAAAGCATCCACCTCTGCCTTCGACCAAGCAATAAAGCCCATGTGAAATCCGTTGCCGATGCTCGCAGGTTGCCCGTCAATCGGCGTCTGGACCCAAAACTCTGGAAACTTCTTGCCATAGGCCACGGCGCCCGGATGCTCCATGATCCGCTTGATGCCGAGCGTCGGC
>JAUVMS010000397.1 GCA_030600135.1 Hyphomicrobiales bacterium
AAATGCGCAAATCCGAACCGAGGACGGCAACGCCCGTTTACCCTCCATCGAAGCCTGGGTCTTTACCGATATCAAGGGTAGGACAGTGGCCGATGAGATCAACGACGCACAGTACGAAGACTTGCTGCAAGCGGCACTGGTGGAGATGAAACGCTTTGAGCAAAGCGACGGCACTGCGGTATTCTCCATGCCGGCGCACATCGTTTTGGCTACCAAGGCCCAATCCCGATAGGGCAGCCGGGCCGTCTTGAAATTTGTTGAAGCGACCTGGGCACGCCTACACACTGGCCGAGCACCGCAAAAAAGACGTTGCGTGCGGAGAACAATTCGTACCGAGCACCGAATCCCTAGATCGTGCCATCGGCTCGGAGCTTTTCGAGCAATAGCTCGATCGACTGCTCGGGCGTATTTTCGCCCCCCTTCAGCACCACCTCGGCATTTTCCGGCAGCTCGTAATCGGAATCGACGCCGGTAAAATTCTTCAGCTCGCCCTGCCGCGCCTTCTTGTAAAGCCCTTTCGGATCGCGGGCTTCGCAAACTTCAATGGGCGTATCAACGAAGACTTCCAAGAATTCGCTTTCATCGAAGAGCTCGCGAGCCATCCGTCGTTCGGCCCGGAACGGCGAAATGAACGACACCACCACGATAAGCCCGGCATCGACCATGAGCCGCGCCACCTCGGTGATCCGACGAATGTTCTCGACCCGATCGGTATCGGTAAAGCCGAGATCCCGATTGAGGCCGTGGCGCACATTGTCGCCATCGAGGATGTAGGTATGCTTGCCGGCATCGTGCAGGCGCTTTTCCAACAGGTTGGCAATGGTCGATTTGCCAGAGCCGGAGAGCCCCGTGAACCAGATGCAGCTGGCGCGTTGTCCCTTTTGCGCGGCCCGTGTGCCCTTGTTGATGTCGAGCGCCTGCCAGTGAATGTTGGTTGCCCGCCTCAGCCCGAACTCGAGCATGCCGGCGCCAACCGTTGCATTGGAAATGCGATCGACGATGATGAAGCCACCGGTGGCGCGATTTTCCTTGTAAGGGTCGAAGGCGATTGGACGATCGAACGAGAGGTTGCAAAAGCCGACCTCATTAAGCTCCAGATCACGCCCTGCCATATGATCGAGATTGTCGACGTTGAGCTTGTGCTTGAGCGAACTCACCGTACCTGAAACCCAGCGCGTTCCGCATTTGATGAGATACGGTCGGCCCGGATGCATCGCCTCATCGCCCATCCACACGACGTTGGCCGCCACCTGATCGGCAATCTCCGGTCGCGCCTCGCGCGAGGCGATCACATCGCCGCGCGAGATATCGATCTCATCGGCAAGCACGAGGGTCACCGCGTCACCGGCAGCTGCGCTCTCCAACTCGCCATCGTAGGTGACGATCCGCGCCACCCGGCTCAATCGCCCCGACGGCACCACGATGATCTCGTCGCCAACCTTCACGCGCCCACTCACGATCGTGCCGGCATAGCCGCGGAACTCATGGTTCGGTCGGTTCACCCACTGCACGGGAAAGCGCAATGCCTTGTCCACGATGGCATCGCCAACCTCGACCGTCTCGAGGTGGGCCAAAAGGCTCGGCCCGTGATACCAGTCCATCTTGTGGCTCACATTGGCGACATTGTCGCCATGAAGGGCGGAGACCGGAATGCAGGTGATCTCGGCAATACCGAGCGCCTCGGCAAAGCCGAGATATTCTTCCCGAATCGCCTCGAACCGCTCCTTGGCATAGTCGACCTGATCCATCTTGTTGACAGCCAGCACGACATGGCGAATGCCGAGCAGATGGACGATGCAGCTATGGCGCCGGGTTTGCGTCAACACACCCTTTCGCGCGTCCACCAGGATGACTGCCAGATCGCAGGCCGACGCCCCGGTTGCCATGTTGCGCGTGTATTGCTCGTGGCCGGGCGTATCGGCGACGATGAACTTGCGCTGCGGCGAGGTGAAATAGCGATAGGCAACGTCAATGGTGATGCCCTGTTCGCGCTCTGCCTGCAGACCGTCGACCAGCAAGGCCATATCGAGATCGCCCCCCGTCGTGCCAATCTTGCGGCTGTCGCTTTCAAGGGTCGCCAGTTGGTCTTCCATGATGAGCTGACAATCATAGAGCAGCCGCCCGATGAGCGTGCTCTTGCCGTCGTCGACGCTGCCGCAGGTCAAAAACTTGAGCAGGCCCTTCTCGCCCTCTTGCGCAAAAACCGCGCCAGCATCGCCTTGCCGCTCGGCATTTGGAGCGGCGTGCCGTACGGATGGTCGGGTTTCATCTCCAGTTTGAGACATCAGAAGTAGCCTTCTTGCTTCTTCTTTTCCATCGAGCCGGTCTCGTCTTGGTCGATCACGCGGCCCTGACGTTCAGAAGTCCGTGCCGCCAGCAACTCGGCAACGATCTCCTCGAGATTTGTGGCCGACGACTCGATGGCGCCAGTCAAGGGATAGCAGCCAAGCGTGCGAAAGCGCACCCGGCGCATCTGCGGCCGCTCGTCAGGCGCCAAAGGAAACCGCGTATCGTCGACCATGATCAGCATGCCATCGCGCTCGACCACCGGTCGCTCCGCGGCAAAGTAAAGCGGGACGATGGGGATCTGCTCTTCAAGAATGTATTGCCAGACATCGAGTTCGGTCCAATTGGAGAGCGGAAAGACGCGCATGCTCTCGCCAGGCGCCAGGCGGCCGTTGTAGATTTCCCAAAGTTCCGGACGCTGGTTTTTCGGGTCCCAGCGATGCTGCCGCGATCTGTGTGAAAAGACCCTTTCCTTGGCCCGCGATTTTTCCTCGTCGCGGCGCGCCCCGCCAATGGCGGCGTCATAGCGCCCCGAATCGAGCGCCTGCCGCAAGCCCTGGGTTTTCATGATGTCGGTGTGCAGCGCGCTGCCGTGCGAGATCGGCCCGACGCCTTGCGCAACCCCCTCCGGATTGACGTGGACCACCAGTTCGAGTCCGAGCCGCGTCGCCGTCTCGTCGCGAAATGCGATCATGTCGCGGAACTTCCAGGTGGTATCGATATGCAAAAGCGGGAACGGCGGTTTGGCCGGATAGAACGCCTTCATCGCCACGTGCAGCAGGACCGAGGAATCCTTGCCGATGGAATAAAGCATCACCGGGCGCTCGAACTCAGCCGCCACTTCTCGAAGGATATGGATGCTCTCGGCTTCCAGTTGCCGCAAGTGATTTCGCCGCTCTGTCATGAGCCAGCATCCGTCCTTCTGCCATCTTGGCGACGCTCTCAAAGCGCAAGCATCGCCTTGCTCATCAAAGTTCGCAACAACCGCTTTGTATGGGGGGGGCTCACACCACGCCGCGAAGGTAGTGACGTGGGCCGAGCAAAGCAATGATCCCCTTGATATCCCGCCCGATCGCCCCGCTCTTATAAGGAAATCCGGGGCCTTGCCACCCGCCCAAGACAAATTGCCACACAAATCTGACGTGCGCCCTCGCCAGCTGCCGTCACGGCCTGACTTTTCAACAACTTAACGCGCTCGCTGCACGTCAACGGTGAATCGAGCCAGACTCGCCACAAAACTTCGGCCCATTCGGGCACGTGGTCCGCCGCGTCTGCCACCAATACGCGTATTGGACTTTGCGCGGCATGGAAACTCGAACATAATTGACGGCGGTGCTGGTCGGCGGCCAACACCAAAAACAAATGCGGTGAAGTGGCAACGCTGACGCCACCATTCATCGCCACCTAAGGGAGGACCAGGAAGACATGTCACGAGCAACTACCTTATGTTTCGCGTTCGTTCTGGCTTCTGCGAGCTTGGCGACACCGGCACTGGCCAAGGATCTCACCATCGCACTTGCTTCAGAGCCCACCTCGATCGATCCCCATTTTCACAATCTCGGTCCCAACAAT
>JAUVMS010000148.1 GCA_030600135.1 Hyphomicrobiales bacterium
TTCCGCGCATGTCGTTCGACTTGATCTACGCGCGATCAGGGCAAACTGCTGAAGACTGGCGCGCCGAGCTTGGCGAGGCCCTGTCGCTCGGTCCGGACCACCTCTCGCTCTATCAGCTGACCATCGAACCGGGTACGGCGTTTGCCGGCCTGCACGCGGCAGGCAAGCTCACCGTTCCGGATGCAAAGAGTGCGGCCGAACTTTTCGAGTGCACCCAGGAGACGTGCAATGGCGCGGGCTTGCCGGCTTATGAAATTTCAAACCATGCCCGGGCAGGTCGCGAATGCCGGCACAACCTCACCTATTGGCGCTACGGCGAATATGCCGGCATCGGACCGGGCGCGCATGGTCGGTTGGTAATGGACGGCAAACGCTACGCCACGCAGACGGAGCGGCATCCGGAAAGCTGGGCCGTGCGGGTCGGCGAAACCGGCCACGGCCAAACCGAGCGAGCCGCACTCAGCCTCGACGAGCAAGCCGATGAAATGGTGCTCATGGGGCTGCGTCTTAGTGAGGGACTTAGTGCGGCGCGTCTCGAGGCGACAACCGGCTACGCGATTGAAGAGCGCGAAATCGATGCCACGGTGTGCGCCGGTCTCATCGAACGTATCGGCTCCGGCAACATTCGCCCGACCGCAGAGGGGATGCTGGTGTTGAATACGGTGGTGCTGCAGCTCGCGTCACACCTTCGACCAGCAAAACGCACGGCCGCAAACACCGTCATGCAAGATGCAGCTTCTTATTGATATCAGTTGACCGTTGCCGATGGCAGACCGGAATACTGCGGTGAGCCGAATGCCGAAGGGGCGCGATCGACCTGGCGCGGCCCGAAGCGCTGAACCTCCAGCACCGCGAGACCACGTTCCGCCGTGCCGTCTTGCTGCAAGCGGAAGAGACCGTCGACACCTGCAAAGCCGCTTTGGCGTGTCAGATTGGCGGCGGTGAAGCGCTGACCGGCAGGACCATTGGACAATGAAACCGCCAGGCTAACGGCATCATAGGCAATACTCGAAATGCGCGGCGGAACGCCACCATAGGTCTTGGCATAGCGGCGTGTGAACTCGCGCCAGCCTTGTGGGTCAGGCGCTGGGAACCAACCGCCGACCAGCACCTCCTCGCGACCAACGTTGGCGTAATCCCAATCGCCGGTGCCAAGAAGTTTGATCCGCTTGGTGTCGATTTGGTTGTACGGCAAGATCGGCGCCAGGGTCGGCAAGGCGTCCTGGCCCGCCGGGATCAACAATGCATCGATGGGACGGCCAGCCTGTGCCGACCGGACCGCGGCAGACTTGATGCTGCGCACCGGCTCAATCATGCCGTTGGCGTCGAGCGGGTAGTACTGGATCGTCGCAACGGTGCCACCATGTTGGCTAACGGCCGAGCGGAACGAGCGCTCTACAATCTGGCCATAGGGCGATTTTGGGATGAGGGCGGCGAAATTGCGTTTGCCCTGGGCCGTCGCGAAAGCAATGATGCGCGGAACATCCTCGCCAGCCAAAAAGCTCAACAAATAAACGCCGTTACCGGCAACCGCACGATTGCTGGAAAAGGCGATCATCGGCACGCCAGCTGGCCGCGTGACACTGGATGCAGCGCTGACCGACTCCGCATAAAGCGGACCAAGCACCAGTTCGGCACCGCTGCTGAGCGCTTCCTGAGCGGCAGCTCGCGCGCCTTCGGGCGTGCCCTTGGTGTCCTTGGTGAAGAGCAACACGTTCGGTCGATCGAACTCGAACAGCGCCAGCTCACCAGCCTGCTTGAGCCCACGAGCGACCTTGCCGGCCTGGCCCTTGGCCGAGAGCGGCAGCAACAGCGCGACTTTGACGCTGGCGCGCTTGCCAAGCGGATCGGCCTGATGTGGGATTGCCGACTGGTCGGCTCCAACCGCCGCGGTCGCTCCAGGTGGAGTCGAACCGCCGATTGCGCAGGCCGCCAAAGCCAAGCCGCAGACCAACGCAAGCACGACACCCACAACTCTCGCGGGGCGTGCAATGCGAGCCGAATTCAGGCCCTGGTTCGCACCTGCTGTCAAACGCTCAACCCCTTGAGTTTGGCAAACGCCGATGCCATGGCTGCCCCGCCCCTTCGCGCCCTCGGAAACTCAGGCGCATCGCCAGTCTACTCGGCAATGATAGCTTGATTGACGACCGTGGCTATATCGTGATCGCACTTGCCCGCTTCATTGCGCCGTATCTGTGGCATAAAAGAAAGATTCGGTTGATGCTGCAACAACACGCACGTGGGGAATTGCCCAAAATTTGCAATTATTTCCATGGTTTTGCTCCGTATGCGTAGAACTGTTGCAAATAAGCACCTCTTCCTCGGTGCATACTGCTGTGGTTGCTAGAGGTATGACCTGCGATCAGACAGATCAAAGCGAGGTGCGCCAAGCCCTCATCGATGCCACCAAAGCGGCCCTCGGCGAAGCCGTCAATACGCGCCTCGAGGGCGGACTCTATGTTGTCGCAACGCCCATCGGTAACCTGGGGGATATCACGATTCGTGCCCTTGCAACGCTGGCGCGCGCCGATGCGATCTACTGTGAGGACACGCGCCATAGCCGCAAATTGTTGAGCAGATATCGGATCGACACGCCGCTGCGGGTGTATGAAGAGCATAGCGCCGGACGTGAGCGACCTCGCGTTCTCGCAGCGCTCGGTCGTGGCGATGTCGTCGCGCTGATATCAGACGCCGGCACGCCGCTTATCTCCGATCCAGGTTATAAGCTGGTTCGTGACGCGGTGGCCGAGGGCCATCATGTCGTCGCGCTGCCTGGCGCCTGCGCGGCGATCGCCGGCCTAAGCGTCTCGGGGTTGGCGACGGACAGTTTCTATTTCGCCGGCTTCTTGCCGAGCAAGACGGTCGGGCGACGATCGCGGCTCGAGGAGCTTGGGCGGATCGAAGCGACGCTGGTGTTCTATGAGTCTCCGAACCGCATCGCGGCCATGCTCGAGGATGCAGTGGATGTGCTGGGTGTGCGGCAGGCCGTCGTTGGTCGCGAGCTTACCAAACTCTATGAAGAGATTGTCCGTGGCCCTCTCGACGAACTGGCCGAGTGGGCCAATCAGACGCCGCCACGGGGCGAAGTTGTCGTTCTCATCGACGGGCCCGGGACAACTGACGTTTCGGACGAAGAGATTGTCGTGGCGCTCCAGCGCACCCTGGCGAACAACAGTTTAAAGGATGCAGCGCGCGAGATCGCGGCGTCACTGAAGGTGTCACGCAGGCGGATCTATGAACTCGGGCTGGCCATACGCGACGGGCGGGACGGTGGCAAATGAGGCGCGCAGCGGAGCGAAGCAGTAAGGCCGAGCGCCAAGAACGCTATCGAAAAGGTCTCAGCTCAGAGTTCATCGCCGTTATTTTGTTGACGGCAAAGGGCTATCGCATTCTTGCCCGGCGCGTCAGGACGCCGTTCGGCGAACTCGACATTGTTGCCCGCAGAGCCAATCGGCTGGCGTTTGTCGAAGTCAAACGGAGGGCAACGTTGGACGAGGCATTGCTTGCCATTACACCACGCCAGCGACAACGCATCATGCGGGCGTCCGATGGTTGGCTGAAACGGTTTCCGGCCTATTTTGAACTGGAACGCTCGTTCGATCTCATTCTCATCGCGCCAAGGCGCCTGCCGCGACATTTGCCCGATGCTTTCGAGGCCGCGATAAATCCCGTTTGACATTGGTGTGCAGGCCAGTCTTGCATGAGCGCGGGCCGGCAGATCCGCTGCTCACAAATTTGTCCAGGCCGTTCATAGCGAGGTTGACATGGCGCTCAAAGTCGCCTTCCAGATGGACCCGATCGAGGGGATTGAGATCCGTGGAGATTCGACGTTCGCGCTGCTCCTGGAGGCGCAACGGCGAGGCTGCGATATCTTCTATTATACGCCAAACGACCTTTCGCTTAGGGATTGGCGCCTGGTAGCGCGCGGACATACCCTGGAGGTGGAGGATAAAGAGGGGGCGCATTTTCGGGCCAGCAACCCGCGAACGATGGACCTCGGCGAGCACGACGTGATCATGCTGCGTCAAGATCCCCCCTTCGACATGGGTTATATCACCACGACCCACCTGCTCGAACGCATCCATCCGGAAACCATCGTCGTCAATGATCCTGAAAGCGTGCGCAATGCACCGGAAAAAGTCTTCGCGCTCGATTTCCTCGACCTGATGCCTCCGACAATGGTTACGCGCTCGGTCGAGCAGGTCGAAGCATTTCGCAAGGAATACGAAGACATCATCATCAAGCCGCTCTACGGCAACGGCGGGGCCGCGATCTTTCGCGTCCAGCCGGGCGACACTAATCTCAACTCGCTCATCGAGCTTTTCGATACGGTGTTTCGCGAGCCCTTCATGGTGCAGCAGTACCGACCCGAGGTGCGGGTCGGCGACAAACGCATCATCCTGGTCGACGGCGAGATCGCCGGCGCCATCAATCGGGTGCCGGCCGAGGGCGAAACCCGTTCGAATTTGCATGTCGGCGGTCGTCCCGAAGCGGTCGAACTATCGGATCGCGACCACGAGATTTGTGGCCGCCTCGGGCCCGAGCTCAAGCGGCGCGGGCTGATTTTCACCGGGATTGATGTGATCGGTGACTACTTGACGGAGATCAACGTGACCTCGCCCACCGGCATTCGCGAGATCAAACGGTTCGGTGGCGCCGATATCGCGGCAATGATTTGGGATGCCGTTGAGGCCAAGGTCGGCGCGCGCGGCTGATAAATTTGTCTCCTTTATTCGGTATATCAAAATGTTCCCATAATGTTCTTGCTTTGCCCAACGAGTTCGCTGCGATCGTCCGCGGTCGTTCTGGTTCGTGTGATCGATTTCGAGGGCCGGCGTGCGCCGGCCAATTGAGCAGGCGTCGGCGAGGGCGGCCGAGGGCGGTAATGTTCCGCGAGGGCGGCTCATGGGGGTGGGCATGTTTGCGCAAATCTCGACTTTGGCTTTTGTCGGCATTGAGGCACGCGCGGTCGAGGTGCAGGTGCAGATCTCGCCAGGACTGCCGGCCTTTTCCATTGTCGGGTTGCCCGACAAGGCGGTGGCGGAAAGCCGCGAGCGGGTTCGTGCCGCGCTCCATGCGCTCGGCCTCGGTCTTCAGCCAAAGCACATCACAATCAATCTGGCGCCCGCGGATCTGCCCAAAGAGGGCAGTCGTCGGCAAATTCCTTGGCTTTCCGCAGCGTTCCATCTCGTTCCTTTAGATGTTGTAAATCAGCGGCTTGAGGACCATATTTCTGTCATAGGCATGCCAGGAGATGCCATAAGTTTCCGTTTTTCTGCTTCCCCCAAGCTTCCCCGAAGGTAATCTATGACCGACAAATTGACCAAACGGCGAGTGGACGAACTCAAGCCCGATCCGGAGCACGACGAGTTCATATGGTGCGGGGAAACACGTGGCTTCGGCGTACGCGTGAAACCGAGTGGGACGAAGACGTTCATCATTCAATATCGAAACGCCCAGCGCCGGACCCGCCGGTATGCCATTGGCCAATACGGAAAGTGGACCGTCGATCAAGCGAGGCGCGAAGCCAAGGCGAAGCTCGTCGAGGCCGAACAAGGTAAGGACCCCTCCGTGGAGCGGAGAGCTACCCGCGCCCAAAAGGTCAAGACAGTGCGTGAACTTTGCGACCAGTATCTCACTGACGCCACTGCTGGTCGGGTGCTCTATCGAGGGAAGCCGAAGAAGCAGACCACGCTTGCCACCGACACGGGTCGTATCAAGCGGCACATCCTGCCCTTGTTGGGCGACCGAGCCATCAACGAAATAGCGCGAAAAGACGTTGAGGCTTTTCAGAACAAAGTTGCGGAAGGAGAGACCGCCATTGACGTTCGAACCGGGCCTCGTGGCCGCGCTCGCGTGACCGGCGGGCGGGGGACAGCGACCAAGGCGGTGAACCTATTGAGCGCGATATATTCGTATGCGGTCAAGAAGGAGTGGACCGACAACAATCCATGCATCGGCGTCGAGAAGCCTGCCGACGCGGTGCGATCTCGCTTTCTGACCGCTGAAGAGTATCGGAAGCTCGGCGATGGGTTGCGCGAAGCCGGACAGCTTGGCGTAAATCCGACGGCGCTTCGGGCTATCGAGGCGCTGGCTCTGACCGGATGCCGAAAGGGTGAAATCCTGAATTTGAACCGCGACGAGATCGATGTTGCCGGTCGGTGCCTCAGGCTTCAGGACACAAAAAGCGGCGCGCAGATGCGCCCGTGCGGGCGAAACGCTTTGGAGTTCTTGGCCTCGCTGGCGGCGGAGGCCGATGGTGACTGGGTGTTCCCGTCGGTGCGCCGGATGGGACGGCTCGTCGATGTCAGCAGCCCTCTTGCCCGCGTCTGCGGTCTAGCCGCACTTGAGGGCGTCACGCCGCACGTATTGAGGCACAGCTACGCCACTGTGGCTCATGAGCTGAACTATTCCGAGCTGACCATTGCGGCCTTACTCGGGCACAGGGCTGGTAGCGTGACTGCGAAATATGCCCACGGAGTAGATTCTGTGCTCGCAGCGGCTGCGGATCGCGTGTCGGCAACCATCTCGGCCCGCGTGCGAGGCGAAGAGGAAACTGGAAAGGTTGTGGTTCTCGGAGTTGGCGGCCGACTCGGCTAGAATGGATTCAGCTCGGCTTGGCCAGGCATTGGGCGAGGCAGAGGCAGACAAGACCGCGACGCCCTGGATTATCGCGGCCATCCGACTGCTCATCCCGACCGGCGCACGGCTCGGTGAAATTGTTACGCTGAAATGGGAGCATGTTGATTTCGAGCGGCAGCGCTTGCGCCTAGCGGACAGCAAGATGGGAACCAAGAGCATCTATCTGGAAGTTCTAAAAGAGCTACCCCGGTTCACGGACAAAGCTTTCGTGTTCCCGGCTGTCAGAGGCAACGGTCATTATGAAGGAACCCCTAAAGTGTGGCGGCGCATTCGCGCCACGGCCGGGCTTGATGACGTCCGCTTACATGACCTGCGCCATAGTTTTGCAAGCATTGCCGTCTCCAGGGGCGCCAGTCTGCCAATAATCGGTGCATTGCTCGGTCATTCCAGCAATACGACGACCCAGCGTTATGCGCATCTGCATGATGATCCCTTGAAATCAGCAACGGAAGCGGTTGGCAGAGAAATAGCGGCGAGCCTGGATGACGGTGGAACCGAAGACATCGCATACTCACCCCCTCTTTCCAACATTACATTCAAGACCCGCTGAATAGACCGGGCTCGGCCTCTATCGAAACGATTGCCTGCATTCCCCCCCGTTTCGACCTGGTGGCTAAAGCCGCCAATGCGCCACCAGAAACTCGGTGAGATATACCGAGCAAGAACCCCCGCGCTTCTCTGCAGAGAATCGACCATCGTTTTCACTGGTGGAGATCTGACGCACCCGAAACCATAGCGTCGCTTTTCTGCCAGCCAATTGGCTCCAAGCGTGGATTGCTGAAAACGGGTCGAAATCCAGCTCCACCTGCCCAGCGCAATAGAGGTGCGTCATGTCGAGGCCGGGAAAACGGTTCTCTCACCGTCAATGGACTCCAGCAGCCAAGACCTGTGCTCCCACGAAAGGCGACGAGGTTCTGATCCTGGGCGCCACGACCGCCCAGTTATGGCTGCACTCTGACCAACACACGCGCGTCTCTTGCATGCCCCATAAGGCGTCCAGATGAAATTCCGCAGATCCATTCCGGCGGTTTCCTTGCTTGCCTTGCTCCGTAGGCGCCAAGAGCCTGTCAACCGTGGCATGGCCCCTGAACCACCCACCTCGAA
>JAUVMS010000410.1 GCA_030600135.1 Hyphomicrobiales bacterium
AGAAATCACTTGCCCAAGATCATCGACGGCGTCAAATTCGCTGACGGTGTCGAGGTCAAGGAGCCTGCGCGATACGCCGCCTGATCAGGCCGTCACCCAAATATGGGCATAGCTCGCTCACGAAGTCTGGTGCCTTAGGGGAACCTCCGGCCTGATAAAGCATGCGCGTGTCGTTTTGATGCATCGTGCCCATGAAAAGCTGGGCGCGAGCCGTGCTCGGCTCGCCGAGGCGATTGAGACTTCGGGCTCGACCCCGCTCAATTCGGTAACCATCGATAGCGAAAACCTCGATCAGGGCGTGCACTATGCCCCGACACCGCGGTTGGTGCTCGACTGGGTACACGATATTTTTACTTTCCGGTTGGACGAATGGTGCTTCATCGATGTCGGTGCCGGCCGCGGCCGCGTTGTCCTCGGTGCCGCCCAACGTCCCTAGCCCAGGTCATTGGTGTCGAGTTTGCCGAGGAATTCTGCGAGATCGCACGTCGCAATCTTCAGGCCCTGCCCGCCAGCGCGCTCAAAGCTGGTCGGGTCGAGCTCCGAAATGGCGATGCCGCCTTGCTCGACGTTCCGCAGTTGTCGTGTATCGCGTTTTTGTTCAATCCATTTGGCCCACGCGTGCTCGAAAGTTTCATCGCGCGTATGCTTCAGTCTCATGCCTCGGTTCCAAGGCCGATCATATTTGCCTACGTCAATCCCATAGAAGCCAGTGTTTTTGAACGGTTTCCGGAGCTTGAACGCGCTCACCTGCCACGACCCACACGCATAAAATTCAAGTTGTTGAGCCCCTATAGTCTCGAGATTTATGCAACACCCGAGGCCAAGCCCTACCTGGCGAACATGTTCTAGAGCGTGCCGTAGCAATCTCGATGCGGTTGCCACCAGGTTTGCGCCGCGCCGGACCACTTGCAGTCTAAAGAGGCTCGAAGTTGCGGCCGCTTGTATTGCCGGAACACGCGGGAAGCATTAAGAAGATTGCTGCGGGCGCCTGAGCGTCGGCATGCGCCAGCCCGCATGGGGTTTCCTTTTTCCCGGTATGGTCGATATTCTTAGAGGGGCGCGCCAGCGCGACAGCAAGTTCATGGCATTGCTGGTGATGAAATTTGGCGGCACGTCGGTTGCCGACATCGAGCGCATTGGCAATGCCGCCCGCCATATCAAGCGCGAGGTCGATGCCGGCAACGCCTGTGCTATCGTTGTTTCGGCCATGGCGGACGAGACCAACCGACTGGTCGAATTGACACGCAAGGCCAGCGCTCTTCATGATGCCCGGGAATATGATGCCGTGGTGTCCGCCGGCGAGCAGGTGACCGCCGGAATCTTGGCCATTGTGCTACAATCCATGAGCATCCAGGCGCGCTCTTGGCAGGGCTGGCAAGTTCCGATCACCACCAATGATGCCCATGGCGCGGCCCGGATCAAGGAGATCGCGACGGAGGAACTCAAAAGCCGCCTTGGCCGTGGCGAGGTTGCGGTCGTGTGCGGTTTTCAGGGTCTCGCGCCTGACAATCGAATTACCACACTTGGACGTGGTGGTTCCGATACGAGCGCTGTCGCGCTCGCCGCCGCGCTTGGCGCCGACCGTTGCGACATTTATACCGACGTTGACGGGGTTTACACGACCGATCCACGCATCGTCGCTAAGGCCAGACGTCTTGAACGGGTGTCGTACGAGGAAATGCTCGAAATGGCCTCGCTCGGCGCAAAGGTGCTGCAGACCCGCTCGGTGGAGCTGGCCATGGTCAAGGGGGTTCGCCTCCTGGTGCGCTCGAGTTTTCAGGCCCCGCAAGACTGTGCTGCCATGCGGCTGGACGGTAATGATAGCCCGGGCACGCTGGTATGCGATGAGGATGAGATTGTGGAGCAACAGGTTGTAAGCGGTATCACCTACGCCAGGGACGAGGCCAAGGTGGCGATCTTGAATGTTGCCGACAAGCCCGGTGTCGCAGCGGCGATTTTTGGCCCATTGGCAGACGCTGGTATCAATGTCGACATGATCGTACAGAGCGTGTCTGACGATGGCGCCCTTACCAACATGACGTTTACGGTCGAGGCCACCCAATTGGATCGCACGCTCGAGACCCTCAAATCGTCGCGTACCGAGATAGGTTACGCTGACCTCCATGGCTCGAGCGACGTGGTCAAAGTATCGGTCATCGGCATTGGGATGCGAAGCCATGCGGGCGTGGCATCAAGTATGTTTCGCGCGTTGGCGGAGAAGGGCATAAACATTCAAGCAATATCGACTTCGGAAATTAAGATTAGCGTCTTGATCGACGCAGCTTATACAGAACTCGCGGTCCGTACGCTTCACACGCTTTACGGGCTAGATGCAGCCTGACGGCTTATGAAGACCTGAGCGGCCGCGGATGAGGTCCGTGGCTTTCTTGACGACGAAACGCGGAGAGGTCCCCCGCGAATGGCGCACCTTGATGCAGGCCCACGTATCCTGATACGCCGGCTACGCCAGATTATGGCGGAGCCGGGAACGGGCCAGGAGCGTCTTGATCGCATTGTTCGCCAAATTGCCAGTCTAATGGTGGCGGAGGTCTCATCGGTCTATCTCCGCGGCCAGGACGGCTCGCTGGAACTTTACGCCACCGAAGGCCTCAAGCAGGAGGCCGTTCACAACACCCACATGAAGCGGGGCGAGGGCCTCGTTGGCCTCATTGCCGAGCAGGCCAAAACCATCAATCTTTCGGAAGCTCAGTCCCATCCCGCTTTTTCTTATCGCCCCGAGACCGGCGAAGAAATCTACCATTCATTCCTCGGCGTTCCCGTGCTCAGATCAGGCCGCGTACGGGGCGTCCTAACCGTACAAAATCGCACGCAAAGGCACTACACGGCCGAAGAAGAAGAAGCACTTCAAACTACGGCGATGGTGCTCGCGGAATTGCTCGCATCGGGTGATGTCGAGGGGGTGTTTCCCGCAAGCAATGGTGCCCGTGGCCGCTCGCACGTCATTCGCGGTCAAGCGCTTTCCGACGGGGTTGCACTTGGCCATGTCGTCCTGCACGAGCCGCGCATTGTTGTTACCCAACTCGTTTCCGACAACCCGCAAGGTGAACGCGCTCGCTTGGATAGCGCCATAGCTGTCCTGCGCGAGACCCTCGATCGCATGCTGGCACGGCGCGATCTCGCTGGCGCTGGAGAGCATCGCGAAGTTCTCGAAACCTATCGAATGTTTGCCGAGGACCGCGGTTGGCTGGCGCGAATGCGCGACGCAATCGACACTGGATTAACCGCCGAAGCCGCGGTTGAGCGTGTACGCAACGACACCCGGGCCCGCATGTTGCGCCGCTCGGACGCCTATTGGCGCGAGCGCTTTCGCGATTTGGACGACCTCTTCGATCGCCTGCTGCGCACATTGATGGGCCGTACCTCGACTGCTGCTGAAGAAGAGATACCCAACGACACCATTTTGGTTGCGCGCACCATGGGGCCGGCCGAACTGCTCGACTATGATCGTGCGCGATTGCGTGGCCTCGTCGTCGAGGAAGGCGGCAACACCAGCCACGTCGCAATCGTGGCAAAGGCGCTCGGCATCGCAGCGATCGGCCAGGCACGCGGCATCATGCAAAGAGTTGAGCCGGGTGACGCCGCGGTCATCGATGTCGAGACTGAAGAGGTGCACATCCGCCCCAGCGCGGACGTCGTTGAGGCTTATTCCGACAAGGTTCGCTTTAGGGCGCGGCGCCAGCAGAAATACAACAAACTGCGCGATGTTCCGGCGGTCACC
>JAUVMS010000459.1 GCA_030600135.1 Hyphomicrobiales bacterium
AAGTCTGGCGAGCCCCGCACACTCATCGAGGCAACGGAAAGAGCCGTCGATTCTTCAGGTGAGCAGCTCGGCAAGGCCGGAAAGGCCGTCAAAAATGCTGGCGCAACGGTCGGCGATGTGGCGAGCAAGGCAACGAAGACCGTTGTGGATGCGACGAAGGATGCCGCCAAATCGGTGTCTGATGTGACCACCAAGGCGGGCAAGGCCGTTGGTAAGGCGGCGAAGTCGGCCTATGACTGTGTGACGTCGCTTTTTAGCAAGTGTGATTGAAGTGGTTTGCCTGGGCAGGCGTGGTGCAATGGACCGGGCCGCTTCGGGCGGCGCGCTGTACATTGCACTCGGGTAGCAGGTCCCAACGGCGCGCAACCAATGTCCGCGTTTGCACCGTCAGGAAGACACGCTGCGCCCAATCATTGTCGAATTGGGCGGCCGCAGACCGGCAAGTGCAATCAACCCTGGGCCACATTCCTCACCACGTGGTTGGCAGGAAGGTCAATATGGCGACAGTGCGAATTGGGCTCTTTGCAACCATCGTTGGGTTGACGGCAATTTGGTCGGTCTTCGCCAGCGCCGCGGAAACGCGTGTGGCCAACAAGGCGCCCGCCGCTGCAAGCGAAGACGCACTATCGCAGGGCAAAACAGTCGACGATCCGGCCTATGCGGCTTTCGATGCCGGCAATTACGTCAAGGCACTTGAGGAGGCCAAGAAGGCTGCGGCGCGAGGCGAGCCGGCGGCGCACACCCTCATTGCGCGCATTCACGAGGAAGGCCTGGGCGTCGCCAAGAACAATGCCACGGCAGCCGAGTGGTATCACATGGCAGCCAAGCTTGGAGATGTGAACGCACAATTCGCGTTGGCGGTGATGTTGACCGAGGGGCGCGGCGTGAAACGGGACTACGATGCCGCGGCTACGCTTTACGAAATCGCCGCCGCAAAGGGACATAGCGAAGCGCAATACAATCTGGCCTTGCTCTATGCCAACGGGACGGGGCGCGCGGTCGACATGGCCAAGGCCGCCGAACTCTTCGAGGCGGCAGCCAAAGCGGGCCATGCGGTAGCGCAATATGACATGGGCACGCTATATGCGACGGGCGAGGGGGTGCCAAGGGACGAAGCCGCCGCGGCCAAATGGACAAAGCGAGCTGCGGACGGCGGATACGATGCCGCGCAACTGGAATACGCAATCATGCTGTTTAAGGGGCGCGGGGTTAAGCAGGACCGCCAGCGTTCGGTTTGGTACTTTCGCGCCGCGGCGGAAAAGGGCAACCCGGTGGCGCAAAACAGGCTCGCCCGGCTCTATGCCTATGGCGTGGCGGTGGAGCCCAGCATCGTCGATGCTGCAACGTGGCATTTGCTCGCCCGTGGGCGCGGGGTGAGTGATTTCAGTCTCGACCGCTACATCTCTCGACTCACCAAAGATGAGCTTGCCGCGGCACGCCTGAAGGCGGCGGAATGGCGCGAGCGGTATGTGACGGACCGATAAGCTACACGCGAGCAACCAATCGATGCGAATTGCCATCGGTCGCAGATTTCCATCCAAGAACACTCAATCCCAAATTTGTGGTGCGCCCCAACCGTTCGGTATGCGCTGGCGCACTCATCATTCTCCCATGGAAGCCAAACCGGAACCGTCCATTGAAACCGATGCATGGCTACTGGCTGCTTTGTATTCCGGGTGTGGTTCTACCCTTATCCAGCTTGGTGGTTTGGCTGCGCGACAATGGCTTCAATACACCGCAACTTGTGGCGGAGCTGTTCGCAACGCGTATCGGCGGCTTTTTCGGATGGGACGTTATTGTATCGGCGGTCGTGCTATTGCTGTTTGTGCTTGTCGAGGTGCGGCGCCTGGAAATCAAACATTGGTGGTTATCAGTGATTGTCGTACTGGGAGTCGGTGTATCGCTTGGATTCCCGCGGTGCTAGAGACCCGTGACCGATAGTTGTAGCGGTATCGCGCTGCCCAGCCGGGGCGCTCGATCGGCGAGCCGGAAACCGACTTTACGAGCAACGCGGCCGCAGCCATCTTGACAAACAGGGTGTCGGCAAGCCCATAAGAGCGCGCGACAGTGAGAGCCTAACGAAGCGGCGCAGCGGACATGAAAATAAACGGGAACGAAATCAGGCCTGGCAATGTGATCCAGCATAAGAATTCGCTGTGGGTCGCGGTGAAGACCCATGCGGTGAAGCCCGGCAAGGGGCCGGCCTATGCCCAGGTCGAATTGAAGAACTTGATTGATGGCACCAAGCTCAACGAGCGCTTTCGCGCCTCGGAAAACGTCGAGCGGGTTCGTCTCGAGCAAAAGGATCACCAGTTTCTCTATGTAGAAGGCGACATGTTGGTGTTCATGGATTTGGAGAACTATGAGCAGATCTCCATTCCCCAAGACTTTTTGGAAGAGCGCGCGGCGTTCCTCCAGGACGGCATGCAGGTCACGGTCGAGAGCCATGAGGGCAAGCCACTTGGCGTCAAACTGCCCGATCAGGTGACGCTGGAAGTGAGTGAGACGGAAGCGGTGGTTAAGGGTCAAACGGCCGCCTCATCCTACAAGCCGGCGATCCTCGACAATGGGGTTCGGGTCATGGTGCCGCCGTTCATCACAGTGGGCGAGAAGATCCTGGTCGACACCACCGAGCTAACCTACATCAAGCGGGCCGATTGATCGGCACCAAGCCGGACCGACTCGATCGCTGCCGACCATTTTGACGAGGTCGTTTTGGTGCTACCCAGCCGAACCGCTTAGTCAGTTCATGCGTAATGCGAGGTTTGCCATGCCGGCTTCGGCACTGATGAATGTGATGATCAAGGCCGCCCGAAAGGCCGGCCGAAGTCTGACGCGCGACTTTGGCGAGGTCGAGCAGCTGCAGGTTTCCGTCAAGGGGCCGGGCGACTTCGTATCGGCTGCGGATCGCCGTGCCGAGGACATCATATTCGATGAGCTTTCGCGTGCCCGTGACGGCTATAGCTTTTTGATGGAGGAGCGTGGCGCGGTCGAGGGAGCAGACAAATCACATCGCTGGATCGTCGATCCCCTCGATGGCACGACGAACTTCCTGCATGGCATTCCGATTTTCGCGGTCTCAATCGCGCTAGAACGCGACGGTCAGATCGTTGCGGGCATCGTCTACAACCCGGTGATGGACGAAACATTCACTGCCGAAAAGGGCAAAGGCGCCTATCTCAACGATCGTCGGATTCGTGTCGCCGCGCGCCGCAACCTGAGCGAAGCGGTCGTCGTGACGGGAATTCCGCATCGTGGCAGGGACGGTCACGAGCGATTCGTCGATGAGTGTCGCGCCTTGATGAGCG